>CAZQDW010000161.1:0-4715 GCA_964592315.1 uncultured Candidatus Bathyarchaeia archaeon | reverse complement strand
TAATCAATGAACGTCTGAGAGCTGTCAGAGGCGTGTAACTTCAGACGTGTCGGCTTCATCTCTTATATGATTCTAGCGCAAACCCCCGCCTCCCTCTCCCGACCTAAACGCTCCACTTTTTCACCTCTTCCTCCAGTCAGGTTTTCATACGCTCTCGACAGCCTAAGCAAGGCTCTGAGCAGAAGGGGGGAGGGTAAGTCATCGACCACTCGACAACTTTACAGAATAGGCTAGAGAACCCCTCAGGATTATCGTCGTGCTCCGCCTTCGGAGCTGAAAAGCGTGTTTTGGAGTCAATTTACAGTTTTTCTGCTAGAATTTCGAATTTGGTGGACGCGAGTATGGATATGGGATGAAGCAGTCTAACAGTTTGAGCCAGAAGTTTTTTTATGACTCTTTTGGCGGGCGATGGGTGTTCTGCCACGAAGTAAGGACGCAATATTTTTGCTTTAAACCCAAATTTTGTAATATTCTTCTTTAGGGCGAAGGGATTGAATTCGCGCTCTGGGTAGTATCCTGTCGTTGGTTCTCTAAACTTGAAAGTAGGCTTGTCTATAATTCTTCCTTCCTTCAGATACTGGTTGACGGCCCTAAATATTTCGCCGCCATACATTCCAGCTGTCTCCTCGGCCAATAGATCCAAGGTTTTGGCATCTAGCGCAGGAAACATTTTTCTGATCATCTTTTTTCTTTCCGACCTGTACCTAAACTCGGCATTCTCCCAGCGTTGACGCCTCTTATGTCTCATAAGAACGTTCAATTTGTTGTTTCCATCGCTAATGTACAGGAGACCACTACTCTTCAAGGCTTTGTTCATTCGTTGCAAAAGCAAATCTAGATCTTTGACATGCGATATAACTTCGTTGCAGACCACGACATCAAAGTGTTCATTATTATAGTCTAGTTCCAACGCATCCTCAAGCCTTGCCGTAACGTTATTTAGGGATGGAGACAAACTTCGGAGGATCTTTCCAAAAACCTTAATCCGTCCTTCGTTTAAATCTACTCCGATGACCTCGGAGCCGTAAATTCCTAGATGAATCGAAACTAACCCATACCCACATCCTACGTCTAGGACTTTTTTCCTTCTCGCCTTTGTAATGTCAAAAACATGTTTGCACATTTTTGAGTAAGCTTTGAACGTCTGAGGATTTTCAAAAAAGCGCTTGAAGTATTTGTAGAATTCTGGCGAAAACTCCTGCTCAACATCCTTCCTCTTCTTCTCAAAGATAGCCTCAATCTGTTTGAGGAAGTGTTTTTCGTCCATGACGCTTATCATCTTCATTTCACTATCTCTCACTAAGAGCCTAATATTGTCTTCTGTAACCTAAAGACCCTAACCAGATGTTCAGAGAAGAAGGCAATCCACCATGTCGTAATGTATTTGTGGAAATAGCAAAGTTCTAAGAAAAGGCACTTTATTAGTAGCCTTCGCCGTTCTATTTATGGGGCTCAACGTGTCATTTGAAGAGGCTGAGGTAATCAAAGATAGGGCTGATGCCTTCCTCAAGAACGCTGAAAGGCTGGTTGAGGAGGGCGTTCAGGATTTAGCTGCCTTCAACATTGAGCAGTACTGCCAACTCATACTTAAGTACAAGCTCCTCGTCAAGACTGGCACCTATCCCAGAACCCATTCCATTATAAGGCTCATCCGTGAGTTCTCCAAGACCTCCCCGGATCTTCAACCTCTACTGGATGATGATGGCAACATGGTGTACCTAACCAAGATTGACGACGCGTATATAGGCGCCAGATATCTGCCTAGACGCTATGAAGGGAGCGAGGTCAGGAGCATACTGAGGTTCGTCAAGGAGGTGTTCAAGAAGTCTGTCGAACGAGTTTGAATCGTATATAGAATCAGGTAGGAAGGCATTGGAGCAGCTCAACAACTACATGGAGGTAGCTACGAGAGTCAAGGGAATTATTGAGGGGTTCTGGAAGGACGCAGAGATCCATGTGTTCGGCTCGGTCCTAGAGGGCAAAC
The DNA here is from genome assembly GCA_964592315.1 of uncultured Candidatus Bathyarchaeia archaeon. Classification (GTDB taxonomy): domain Archaea; phylum Thermoproteota; class Bathyarchaeia; order Bathyarchaeales; family WAQA01; genus CAZQDW01. The sequence continues at coordinate 2,731 of CAZQDW010000161.1, read as the reverse complement.
ACACGGCTATGAGTGATATAGACATACTGATAGTCGTGGACGGCGTGAGCAGGGAAGATGCCTACAGGGTTAAAGCAACGGTGTATGGAGCTATAGATGCACCGATAGAGCTCCACGTGGCATCAAGCGAGGAATTTGAACACTGGTACAAGAGGTTCATAGAGAAGTTGGAGGAAGTATCCTAACTCTATCCGCGATGCTTTCACACTGATGATCTGAAAGGGGAGTTACGCGTGCGATAGATTTGGGCTGGCCGAAGAATCTTTGTGGGAAGCTCTTTGACATACGATCCGAGTTGAAGTCACCTAGTCAGGCTCATCAGCCTACAGTTAAGGTAAGAGTTCACGTGGACAATCGCCATCAAATTTATATGATGTCACTTATCTGCCTCTGGACATCGAGATGGGTGAAAAGGCAAAGGCATTAGTTGAGGTCATAACTCATAGAGCTACCAATTGTTACAAAAGATGAATCTGAACACGCGAAATGTATGATGGTTTAGAGGGCTAGCAGAGCTTCTGCTTTTCTGAGTTGTTTCGTTATGGGGTCAACCTCCAGCCCCAGCCCTTCCAGCGCGTCCACACCGAGCACCTCCGCATCGCCCCTGTCGGCGAAAACCACCATCCTCGTGGCTTTCTCATTCATGTATTCGATTATGGCCTCGCCAACCTTCCTTTCAAGCAACCTGCCGTCAATGGTCTTAAACCTTCTCGTAGTCTTGGCTTCGATGTTCAACCTTTTTAGTACAATGCCAGAAACCCATGTGTAAGTCGACCCTGTGTCCACGAGAAGCTCGATCTGCTCAGACTTAGATATGTCAGGGCTGTAAAGCGTTACCTTAGCCCTCGTATGACCCAAGTTGCACCACATCCAGATTAGTCAATTTCCGCAGTCATATATAATCAACATGGTTCTGGCTAGGGGTTCAGGAGCAATCCTTGGTTGGATGAGAGGATCCGGGTGCCTGCGATGTGCAGTGACTTCCACACGGTGATTAGAAACGAGACTCAGGCTCCTAAGAACCGCAAAAATACTCGAGGCAAGGGGGCACCCCGAAAGAGTAAATAGCAACCTGTGGATGTCGCAGCTAGTCCCGTATTCAAGTCGGTATGTCAGAGAACTTTTGCTAGATGAGTACAAGCGGGACATGCTAAATCGGAACTAGTTCCGAACTCTCAAAAACAGATCGTTTGACAACTACGCCACGTAAAGAACCTATATGATGATGCTCTTGATGTAACAATTTATGCTGAGAACCCTTGGTTCTTCGGAAATAGTCCGCTGTCTTGGGGTGTATTCGCTGTTTTCGCTGTCGTCAGCATTTATATGATGGTGTCTCCTAAAAAGATTCTATAGGAGGCTAATTGCTTTGCATATGAGTTGCGCGATTGGTAGAGTTAAGCTATTCCTTCTACTTGCGATCTTTTTTTCCTCCACTATGTTCTTCGCTGTTTCTTTGCCAACTGCCCACGCTGAATACGAAATAAATGTGGTCTTGATTGTGTGGGATGGTTGTCAGCGAGATCACCTCTACGAATTGCTGAGAAGCCACCAGCTTCCATTTCTGGAAGGCTTCATCGCTGAAGGCGACCTCATCAATGGTTCGATTATATTTGATCATAAACCTGATACTCGTGTTGGGCACGCGGTGCTTCTGACTGGCTATTCTCCTAACACTACAGGAGTGTATAGTAATGTGGAATGGTCTATCGTTCCTGATGGCTTGACGGTTATGGAGAGGCTTAAGCAGAATGACGGTGATTTGGTTAACTTGTTCGTCAGCAGTAAAGAATGGGTTTGTGCTTACGAGAAGATGTGGATTACTAGAACATGGAACAAGAAAATCAGAAGATTTGTTAAGAGCATTCAGTATATTAAAGGCACATTCTTCTATGCTTTGGAGTCCATAACCTGCCATTTTATGAAGCATGCTATGAAACCGAAAAAAGCGGCAGATCAAGCGATTCTGCAAGTAGAAGCCTACTCTGACAGTCAGTTTTTCCTATTCTTGAATCTGGGCTATCTTGGTGTTGTTGGACGCAAGTATGGTGAAAACTCTCAGCAGTACTCTGATGCCATAGTGGATAATGATATGCAGACCGCTAGGCTTGTCGATGCGTTGAAGTCGCTCGGTATCTACGATGAGACTTTGGTGATGATCACAATCGATCATGGGTTTACGGAAAACGGTTATGATCATGGAACGAGTGCTCCAGACACACTGGATCTTTGGCTGGCGACAAACTTTGATTTGTCAGCCGACTTTTTTTATCAGCAAGACATTGCTCCCACAATATATGATTTGTTTGGAGTCGACTGGTCTGCATTTCAGCCAACATTGATAGGTGATAGCCTTGTTGCTTAAAGTCAGTGAGAAGTTTCTCATTTTTTCTCTTATACCCCATTCCCTTGGCTATTGAGGCCTTAGATCAATCATCGCCCACTTCAGCCTCAAGGTCCTCAACCTCTTTTTGTGTGGTAGATCAGCCCTTGGACCAAGCCGGAAACCTTCAGATGTTTAGAAGATGCCTCGAGGAAAAAGTGTGTTGTGTCCTTCTCCAGCGTGCGGTTTGTCTCTCAGCCCTTTCTGCGCCATCTAGCGATCATGACCGCAAGGATGATTAATGTGGTGATCCCCGCGATGAAGACCACTTCGGGCGTGAGTGTAGCTGGTTTTGGATGAAGGACGTATCCTATGTTCTCCTCAACTACGCCAACTGTCATGAACTGC
>CAZQDW010000160.1:0-4754 GCA_964592315.1 uncultured Candidatus Bathyarchaeia archaeon | reverse complement strand
ATAGGGGCCGGATTCATGGCACGGCACATCACAGCCCTAATCGTCCCATATGGCTACAACGTTCATGTTTTCTATCATCGATTTGAGACAAATCCCTCAGCTATAGATGAAGCGAAGGGGATCATAGATCGTTTGTTGAAAAGAGCATCTGTGAAGGGATACCAAGGGGCGGTAACATACCATGGAAGACTCTCAGAAGCTTTGAAGGATACGGATCTTGTTATCGAGTCAATTCCAGAGAATCTGGAGCTTAAGAAGAAAGTCTTCGCTGAAATAGATAAGGCTGCTGCAAAGCATGTCATCATATCTACAAATAGCTCCTCGATACCCATCTCAAGAATTGAGGCTGCCGTGAAGCGAAAGGACAAGGTTCTGAACCTGCATTTCTACCCAACGCTGAAAATGGTTGACATTATGAGAGGTAGGAAGACAAGCGACGAGACGTTGGAGAAGGGGAAGAAGTGGGTTGAAAGCATCGAGTGTCTACCCATCGTCGCAAAGAAGGAGAGCGTCGGCCTCATATTCAACAGAGTGTACATGGCCATAAACAAAGAATACTTGGACATGTGGGCCGGGGACTACGCCAATATCGAGGACCTCGACAAAGCATGGAATGTATTCACTGGAATGCCTCTCGGACCATTCGCCTTGATGGATTGGATTGGCTTGGACGTGGTTGTAGACGTTAGTATGTCGATTTACCAGCTAACAGGTGATCCTAGGGATAAGCCGCCTCAGAAACTCATCGACAAAGTCAAGAGAGGCGAGCTTGGCAGGAAAAGCGGGAAAGGCTTCTACACCTACAAGAAGTAAACGAGATGGTTCCATTCACACTCCTCCGATCGATGCGCGCGCGCTCAGTGCGTCTGTGCGTTGTATGTGGGTAGGTAGAGGATGGGGCGGGTTTAGAGCAAAAGTTTTATGGAGGAAGGAAGGAATAAAACTTTACCCTTCTTCTTACAAAACTTTACCTCAACAACAACTTATAGGCTATATTCAAACATTTATTCAACTTTCACGTCAATAAGACTCGAGACCTCTGAACCTCTACGTTTGGGACTTAATCGGTGACGAGATACGATTTGGGTAAACTCTCCAGTTTCATTGAGAAGGCAAAGGTCTACATGCACATAACAAAGACAAGCGGCATAGCCAGAAGATACTTTGTTCTGAATGGCTTTGATGGTGCAATGACAGTGTTTGGCAGTGTTTGGCATAGCCTTGGGCCCATGGGTAGCAGGCGTCACTAAAACGATCGATCGATCGAGACTCCACGGAATAGGGAAGAAGAAGATAAAACTTTACCCCAACCAACCAAAACGACGATGAATGCGGAAAAACTATAGCTGAACCGAATCGATCGATTGGTGAAAGCTTTCTTTTCAGTAGGGCAAGATCTGTCACTGTGCCCTTGCACTTGCCTGTTCCTCTATCAATGACTGGAAGTTGTGTAAAACCACCCTATCTGGTAGCCATGTCAACAGAGTCATCTAGGAATACAAAAACAGTTAATATTGGGCCATACAGCATAAAATAAACCCAAACTAGCAACTCTCCCGCCATTTTGAAAACGAAGGCAAAAGCTTCAGTAAAAAGCTCACCAGCCGCTTAGCCGAGGCTTCAACCTCACTGGTCAATCCTTCTCCAAAATCAGTCTTCCCCGGCTCAATCAACAACAACCCAATCTTCGCCTTCGACATCTTCTTTACATAGTCGCAAAATATCCTCAGCGGAAGCATATGCGTGGAAACAGCAGGGAAGTCAACCAGCCTCTCAGGATCAACTAACCTTCCTTCTCCGGGCTTCAAGTCTAGGAGTGCGGCGTCTATCAAAAGAACATGCGTCGGTTTAAAATCCACGATCTGCTGCACAAAACTCTCAGGCACAGTCTCACACTCAATCAGCAAAACCCTCTTAGACACTCTCCCTCGCAAATCCCTGACTATCTTAACCCCGACAAAATCATCCATCCGAATCTGGTTACCGACACCAGCCACAACAACTCTCTTAGCTCCTGAAAACCAACTCTTCAACTCTTTCCGAACATTATACTTCCCGCTAGTCAAAGAAAGTCTCCACAAAAACAGTTATGAGAGGAAGAAAAGAAAAAAGGCTTACCGTTGCAGGGTTCTGACTAATTTCTTCTTGCTGTCGTAGATTTCCACCGTCAACGGCATCTGTCCAACAGCAAAATGTGTAGCGCATCCAAAGCACGGATCATAAGCCCTAAAAGCCATCTCCACCATATTGAGTATACCCTGATCTACTTTGTCGCCGTGAATCAAGCCCTTGGCCGCGTCTCTAACAGACATGCAAATCGCAGGATAGTTATTCGTCGTGGCAACAATCAGGTTTACATCTTTAATCAATGCATCCTTATCCAGTACATAGTGGTGGATCAACGTACCCCTTGCAGCCTCAACAATACCAACACCTTCACTTGGCTCACCCGCCTTAGCCCGCACATCCTTGCTCGTTATCTCTGGATCCCTGACTAGCTCTAATGCTCGTTCCGCAGCATACTGCAGTTCAATCAGTCTGGCCCAGTGAAAGGCCAAAGTGCTGTGCACCGGTTTCCCGCCTAGTGTATTGTACATTAGCTCGTACTCTGCTTGTGCAAGCGGCGTAGCCATACCATCCGAGGCATTCAATCTTCCAAGTGGGCCAACACGATATATTCCGCTGTCTGGACCATCAACCAAACCCTTCCAGCCTACCTTCCTCAAGTACGGCATCTTCGCGTAAGACCACTGCTCGACATGTTCGGCCACATGAGTCAAATAGTCCTTGGGCTCAAACTTCAAAACCTCTGCAGCATTCTGATCGACAACACGCACCTTGCCATCATAAAAGTTGACCTTGTTGTTCTCGTCGACTAAACCCATGTAATAGGTCTTGTGCGCATAGCTATGACTCTTGATTAAATCCACGTACTTACTGTTGCCCAAAACAATGTCGTGAAACAGCTTAAGTGTGAACTGGGCAAACTTTACACTAGACTCGGCCATCCTCTCAATCTCGGCCTTGCCTTCTTCGGTCAATGCCTTGGACACACCGCCCGGCAACCCACAAACAGGATGCGTTGCTTTGCCACCTATGATTTCAGTCATTTTCTGCCCATAAGCACGGTGCTTGATGACCTCTTTCCCAACCTCCAAGCCTGCCTTCTCAATCACACCCAAAACATTCCGCTTCTCAGGTGGGGCGTCAGGACCCACTACAAAGTCAGGCCCCCCGAGGTAATAAAAGTGCAGGGTGTGATCGTAGATATAATAGGCAGCGTACATCAGCTCCCTGAGCTTCTTCGCAGCAGACGGAGGCTCAACATTGAACGCTGCATCCAGAGCCTTCGCGGCCGCAAAATGATGGGCGACAGGACAAACTCCACAGATTCTGGTCGTCAAAATTGGCATGAGCTCAGCTCTTCGGCCAACACAGAACTGCTCGAAACCCCTGAGCTCAGGAACCTTCAGATAAGCATTTTCAACTTCGCCAGCATCATTTAGAAATATCGAAATATTTCCGTGACCCTCAAGTCTAGTAATCGGGTCTATGAGTATCTCCTTCACTGTTTCATCACCTTCCTCCTAAGAAACGAGGATGGAAGAGAATACATATAGAAAGTTCCAACAGGATCCTTGATCTGGTTCATCAGCTTTTCAACATCCTCATCGGAGTACTTTTCCTTCTCCTCATCCAAACCCAAAATCGAAGCTAAAGCGCTGATCATGGCCGCACCCTGCTCAGGCGAGTTGGGACAAGGCCCACCACAACCCGTGCAAGGCATGTCAACCGTCAGACACTGGGCCCCACAACCGCTTCGAGTGGCAGGACCCATGCAGATTATTCCCTGCTCTAATAAACACTTTTCAGGCTCTGGAATCTTTTCATAAACACGGTAAATCGTCGTAATCCTCTTATTCTCTTTCTTCCGTGGGCACTCATCACACACACTCTTCAACGGCGCAAGCACAGAACCTTTAGGTGGCAACTCGCCCTTAGCAATCGCGTCTATAGCGTTCGATATAAGCTTGACCGGAGGCGGACAACCAGGCAAATAATAATCCACTTCCACCGTCTGGTCCAAGGTTCTGACCGTGTCATAGAACTCTGGAAGCTTCAAAATGCCTTCTTTAACTTCAGTCTTAGTCTGAGGAACAACACTTTCAGGGTTCGCAATAGACTTGCTCTGCAAATACACCTTCCTGAAAATCTCCTTCGCATCATGCAGATTTGCAAGTCCTGGTATACAACCTTCCTGGGCGCACGAACCGAAAGCAACAAGTGTCTTAGACTTCTGCCTTAAAAGCTTCGCCATATGTTCCTGCTCCTCGCTCCGCACGGACCCGTTGAAGAAGCAGATGTCAATGTACTTGTCAGGCATAGCCTCAACGTCCTTGTATTTGATGTCCATAGCCACAGGCCAGAAAACAATGTCCGCAATTTGTATAACATCGAGTATTTTCTCGTTTATGTCTAAAACTGCGATTTCGCATCCACCGCAGCTTGCAGCCCAATAGAACGCGACTTTTAACTTATTTTTTCCCAATGTGCTTTTCGCCTTCAACCTGCTTTAAGATTTTTGAAACGTCCACCCTGAGTTCATTAAAGGCAAGCTCTTCTGGCGATATACCCATTGCAAGACCTAGCAATTGCGGATAGTGCAGCACTGGAATTCCATAGGTTTCATTAAACATTTTCTCTATGCGAAGCTCGTTCGTGTCATACATTATGTGGCAGAATGGACAGATTGT
>CAZQDW010000159.1:0-4755 GCA_964592315.1 uncultured Candidatus Bathyarchaeia archaeon | reverse complement strand
ATAGGCTGGAGCGTCAAGAAGGTCATACCGGGACAGAGAAGCTTCATGCTCGAGCTGAAGAAGGGCTTCATGGGTAAGGGATCAATCAAGGTTCGAGGCATTCCAGAGGACGTATACGTAGAAGTTGATGGGCCGCAAGATCTCATGGACGTTGTTGAGCAAGCTCTAGGAGACTCCTGTGACAATCCAGGAGCGCTGATCGGATGGAAGGAACAATCTAGGCAGCAAGCTATGGAGTTTGCCAAAGGCCTCGGTGGAATCTTTAAAGTGCAGGTGCCCTCAGCTCCCTCTCCAGCCCCAGCGCAGCCTCAGCCTCAACCGGCGCCGGCTCCAAAACCAGCACCCAAGCTTGAAGCGTGCATGAACTGCAACGCTCCACTGACATATGATCCCGAGGAGGTTCTTGTCATCTGCGACTACTGCGGATACATCAATAATGTCACAGGCGAACAACCTCCAAGATATAGCATGCTTCCAGTCCTTCTCAACGGCTCAGATGCTCTGGAGAAGGCGAAAGATAATGTTGCAAAGGGGATCTTTGTCACACGAGGTATGGCTGAACGCGCTGAGTGGGGTGCAATTGTTCTCCGATATGTTCCAACATGGGCTATAGCTGTCCAGCTCGAGGGAGATATTGAAGGCAAGAAAGCCATCGTGAAGGCGAAAGACGCAAAGGCGCAGGTTGCACAGGAAGTCGCAATGCAGGCCCTGGGAGGAATACTTGGAGGCTTCGGCAAAGCAGGGAAAGGAGCTGGAAAGGCAATCACAGATAGGTATGAGAAAATATCGATAAGCGAGGCGATAGATGTTCCAGTCGTGGCACGGAGAGCAGCAGAATACCAGCCTGATGCAGGTGCATATAAGATCCCGCTCGAAAGGAAGGAGCCCTTCAAGAAAACAGGGGAGGAAACCCTTAACTTGGAGATGGGAGCCCAAGAAGCCGCGGAGAAAGCCAAAGGACTGGCTTTGCAGGAAGTCAGATCGCGATACACCTTCGTATCGAGATTCAATGTCGGCGCCTATCCAGTAGGAGAGCCTGAAGTGATCTATGCGCCTTGGTGGTTTATAGAATACCGAATGGGAGAGAAATCTTTCTCTGTGATAGTTGACGCGTGTAATGGAAGCGTCGTCGCAAGCCAGAGGCCTTGGCTTCCTAAAGGAGTAATCAAACGGAGGTGAGATCTGAATGCCGAAAGTTATTGAATGGGTAGGAGCGAGAGAAGAAGACATAGTTTGGAGGTATCCGGTGGAGGAGATTGCTTGGGGAGACAACCTGGTTGTTCACGAATACGAGGCTGCAGTCTTTTTCAGAGACGGAAAGGCGTACGATGTATTTAGGGCAGGACGTCACGTCCTAACGACAGCAAACCTTCCATTGCTAACTGGGTTTCTTTCAAAGATCGCAGGATTTGACAGGGTTCCGTTCAGAGCCACAATCGTCTTTGTCTCGTTGAAGCAGTTCCAGGGCAAGTTTGGAGCGCAGGGTCAGACAAAGGAGCTGGCGCCGCTTAAATTCTTTGGAAGTTTCTGGTTTAGAGCCGAAGAGCCGAATCTATTTGTTAATGAGGTTGTGGGTGGGCAAGGAGCGTTCTCGACGGATAAGCTTCAGGGTTTTCTGAGGGGATACTTCAACGAGAGGCTTATCGATACTTTGAGTCAGTACTCGCTTGCAGATGTCTACGGCAAACTTGACGAGACGAGCTTCCTATCGAAGAACGCGCTCTTCGATGCGTTCTCAAGGATAGGCCTCGAGTTAATAGACGTAAAGTTTGAAGGAATCGACACAACCCCAGAGTGGAGAGATAGACTGTTCTATATAAGAACAGGCGTAAGCGCAGCAGAGGTTCTCAGAATGCAGACAGTTGAGAGGACAGCTGAAAGCCTATCGAAGAGTCCGGGGGCAGCAATAGGAGCAGGAATAGCGGTGATCCCGCCTCTGTTCCAGCAGCCAGCGGCTCAAGCTCCAGCGCCAGTACAAGCGATGGTGCTCTGTCCAAAATGTGGCTTCCAGAATCCGCAGACATCAAAGTTCTGCAACAACTGCGGCGCAACATTACAGGCTCCACCGCCACCAGCGCCAGCCGGAGTCGCCTGCCCCAAATGCGGAACCTCAAACCCAGCTAATGCGAAGTTCTGCATCAACTGCGGAAACCCGATGCAAGTAACTAGCAAATGTCCACAATGTGGAACCGAGGTTCAGCTTGGAACCAAGTTCTGTTCGAACTGCGGAGCAAAACTCGGCTAATTCGTCTCTAGACCAGAATCTACTCAAGAGGCCATTTCGTCGCCGACCACATCTTCGATCGCCGTCACGAACCCAATCTATCATCAGGCTAGGGGTGGCGCTGTTCATTCCTTCTCCTATCTCAGATTAGCGATGCACGCAGCACTGTGGAACAATCTCACATCTTCAATCGGAAGAGTTTCAAGGCGTTCTCCGTTGTCTTCTCGGCTATGACGCTCTCGTTTACTCCCTTCAGCCTAGCGACTGCTGAGAGACTTCTGACCACGTGAGCCGGTTCAGCCTCCAACCCTCGATAGTTCACAGGCGAATCCGTCTCCAGAAGCAGGTTCTCCAAAGGCGCATTCTCTACTACCTTCTGATGCTCTTTACTGTATTCGGCAGCCGGCGTCGCCGACACGAAATATCCACGTTCGACCAGTTTCTCTAAGGCTTGTGTAGGCCCGGTGAACCAGTGGAACACAGCCTTCTTGACTCCGGCCTCGATCGTCATGTCTACGCTGTCCTCCCATGCACCTCTCGAGTGGACTATGATTGGCTTGTCATGTTGCTTCGCTATTTCTAGAAAAGACGTGAATACGTCTTGCTGCAGTCTCCTCTTTTCCGAGTCTTTTCTGACTTCCTTGTACCAGTAGTCCAGTCCTACTTCGCCTATTCCTACAGCCTCATCGATCCTAGATTCAATGAGCTTCAGGGTGGGCTCAATCCTGCCTCGACTTAGGCTCCACGGATGAATGCCCAATGCTGGGTAGATCTTCAGCCCGAAGCCTTCATTTCTTGAGATCCCCAAAGCGAAAAGGCTTGAATCATAGTCTGACCCAACCGCGATGATAGCGATCACACCCGCTTCTGCGGCTCTCCTAATAGCGCCCTCTAGATCTTCAACATCTTCAAGATGAACGTGGGTGTCAACAAGCCGGAACATCTTCAGAAACTCCAGTCAAGACTGTTCAAGTTTGTATCCTTTGGGTTCCCGATTAACCTGAGGCAAAAGACATTGCCAGAAGGGCCTTGAAGTGAGCGACGCTTGCTGCCCAATAGCCGATGGGTGGAGATCATGGTTAGGAACACCTATTCCAGCGATTTGAAAAGACGGATTACATGTTTTTCGACCAAAAATCCTAATCTTTCATATAGTCTGATTGCAGGAGCGTTTACTACATCAACCCTTAATGTAATGGATTCTTCTCCTAAACATCGGAGTTTGTTCATGGCAAACAACATCGATTGTCTACCGATTCCTAGACCTCGGTAACTAGGGAGCAGACCAATCGCGTTAAAGAATGTCTTAGCCAAATCTAATATGCCCGCCGGCTTCCCGCATCGTGCGATAATATACGCATGATGATCCGGTTTAGTGATGTGCTCTTTGAAACTCAGAAGAATCTGAGGAGCAGCTTTTGCTGATTCATAGAACTTCTGGATCAAGGTGGAGGCGAGTCTATCTGGGCTATCTTTGAAAGCTTCATAGTATGTCTGCATGAAGAGCTGGAAATTCTCCTTGGTGACTCGGTCGAAGTCTATTGTAGGTTCGGTCTTATATTCGATGTCTTCGAGGCTTCTGAACATCCAAAAGTATTCATCGAGCATTTCAATTCCTCCCTCTACCAGACTCGGAATGATCCTTCTCCTGTCGGCATCTATTGTAGCGTACACATAGCCCAAACCTCTCTCTTGCGCTTTTTTCAGACCAAGTATTACAAACTTGCGTAATAATTCATGCGAGACCGAGATGGGAACAAGGAAATAGGCATTTTTTCCAGTCCGAGATAACCCCACACGGTCTGGTTCCTCAATCCCAAATCCTATCACTTCGCAATCAACTAAGTAGATCTGAAAAGGAAGCTTCCCCTCCTCACTCCGTTCCCTCAAGACATCGAAATTCTCTAAGAACCTTTTTGCTTCAGGCTGCGAGCCGTCAAGAACTATCATTCACATACCTTCTGCTTGTTTGCGGACTCGTGTTTCAATCTTGTCTAGTGTTATGTTCACCATTTCGTCAACTTGCTGGATATATAGATTGGTTCTCGGAACGTGCTCAAATGAGACGCTTCTAAATCTCTGTTTGATGCGGTTTACCTCAAGCCATAAAGCCTTCAGGTCTGTATTACGAACTTTGTATTCTCCGTTCAACTGTTTAACTACAAGTTCGCTATCTAGATAGCATGACACCTCTCCTTCAGTAAAGTCAAGGGCTGTTTCGAGCGCGCGGATTAAGGCTTTGTACTCTGCTTGGTTATTTGTTCCAATCCCGATGAACTCGGAAGATCGTTCCAACACTCTGTCATCCGCGGTCAGAATCATGAAGGCCATAGCTGATGGACCAGGATTTCCTCTGGATGCTCCGTCGGAGAAGATCTTGACTTTAGTAACCTTCGTGGTTGACTGCAACTCTGATCATCGAGATTGAATATGTGCTATTCATTCAAATTCATTTCGAGTTGCAGGTGCTCCTTTACGAAGCCATGCTTCTTGTAGATATCAATAGCAGGTTCATTGCCAAATTCCGTCGA
>CAZQDW010000158.1:0-4767 GCA_964592315.1 uncultured Candidatus Bathyarchaeia archaeon | reverse complement strand
GGTTGTATTGTCCTTGACAAATATACCTTCAACGAAACTGAGAAACAGAATTGCTGGTTACATAACGCGGTTAGTTGCTCTCTCCCATCAAGAATAAAAGTGATATAGTCACGCTTATCTTTTCACATACATGGATCGCTGAGAGTCGACGTGCACAGGGGGGATGAATCTGACAAAGACAGGCAAGACCGTCATGTCATACGACCTGCCGTGTTTGCAGCGGTTCCAAAATCCTTTAAAATGCAGAGTCGACATTTAATGCAGAACACATCAATCCTGTTCGGCGGGTGGCCATGGGAAAAGTATCGAAAGGCATAAAATGCAGCATTGTCGGATGCCGCAGAGATGCTGTCCGCTCTCTTCCAACCGAGAAAGTTGTTGCAGTTGGATTAAAGATCAGCGAGACTAGGCATGCGTACCTTTGCAGGGATCACTATAAGGAGTATAAGAAGGTGACAAAAAAGGATCGAATGCTGGACAGGTGGCGCCATAGAGCTTGAAAGATTCGATCTGTCAGGTGAGGTTGATAGTTTGAGAATACTTCAGCTACACTCGAACTTTATTGAGTATCAGCCTGTCAAGAAGGAGATTGCCTCAGCCGAGAAATCAGAGGAAGAAAAACACCGGCTTGAGGAGTTGATGGTCTTGTTCATTTGCGTCGAGAAAGGGGACGACGAAAAGACAGCGATCAGGGCTATGGATGAGGTAAAGGAATCTCTGGACAGGCTAAGGTTAAAAAGGGTCCTCATTTACCCGTATGCACATCTAAGCACTAACCTAGCGGGTCCATCAGACGCTCTAGGAATCCTCAAGAATATGGAAGCCTACTCACAACAGATAGGCATCGAAACATATAGAGCCCCCTTCGGTTGGTGCAAACAGTTTTCGCTTTCAATAAAAGGGCATCCCTTAGCCGAGCAGCTTAGGATTATATCGCCGGAAGAAGAGAAAAAGGAAGAACCTGTCTCCAAGGCTCTCGAAGCCGAGGCGAAAACAAAATCCAACTGGTTCATTCTCCAACCGGACGGAAAGCTGATCGCCATCGATCAATTCAATTTTGCCGGGCATGATATGCTTGAAAAGTTTGCGAAGTATGAGATCTCCAAGGTTAGGGGTGTCCAGAAGGTTCCTCCCCACGTGACGTTAATGAGAAGGCTAGAGATCGCTGATTATGAGCCTGCAAGCGACTTGGGAAACTTCAGGTGGTACCCAAAGGGAAGATTGATCAAATCTCTGATAGAGGAGTTTGTCACCGAGAAGGTGATCGAGTACGGAGGGATGGAAGTTGAGACTCCGATCATGTACGACTTCCAACATCCGAGCCTGTCCGATTACGTTAACCGATTCCCAGCCCGACAGTATCTCATGAAGTCTGAGGATAAGGAATTATTCCTTAGGTTCAGCGCGTGCTTCGGCCAGTTTCTGATGGTTCATGATGCCCAGTTATCCTATAGACAGCTCCCGCTAAGAATTTACGAGTTGACCAAGTACAGCTTTAGAAGGGAGAAGAGCGGGGAACTGGCAGGCTTGAGGAGGCTCAGGGCTTTTACGATGCCTGACTGCCACGCCATGTGCACGGACTTGGAACAGGCCAAGCAGGAATTTCTGACTAGATTCAAGCTCTCCAAGAACGTCCTTGAAGGTTTAGGCTTGACAGGAGAGGACTACGAACTAGCCGTGAGATTCACGAAAGACTTCTATCAGCAGAACAAGGATTCTGTTCTCTCCTTGGTCCAATTGTTCGGCAAGCCAGCCCTAGTCGAGATGTGGCATGAAAGATTCTTCTACTTCGTTCTCAAGTGGGAATTCAACTTCGTAGATAGCCTTGAAAAGGCGTCGGCTCTATCCACAGACCAAATCGACATAGAGAACGCTGAGAGATACGGCATAACCTACACCGATGAGAAAGGCGGAGAACGTCATCCCCTGATCCTCCACTGTTCTCCGAGTGGGGCCATTGAAAGAGACATCTATGCAATGCTGGAAAAGGCGCACATGGAGCAGAATGAAGGCAGACCGCCCACACTTCCGCTCTGGCTCTCTCCGACCCAAGTTAGAGTCGTGCCTGTCTCTGAACGCTTCTTTGAAGATGCCAAGAACGTAGCTGAAAGAATTGGGAGCAACAAGATTAGGGTAGACCTAGACGACAGGCCCTTGACCATGCAGAGAAAGGTGAGAGAGGCCGAGATGGAGTGGATACCATACATCGTGGTGATCGGAGAGAGGGAAGTCGGGTCAGAAATTCTCACAGTCAGGGAGAGAACCGCCAGGAAAGCTGCAGGAACGGAAAAACTGCGAAGGATGAAACTTGAAGATCTAGCAGATGAAATCAGATCGAAAACAGACGGCAAGCCATTCAAACCTTTAACACTATCCAAGACTCTGTCGAACCGCCCTAGATTCTTCGGATGACCTTCCAGATGGAAGGTCTCTTTCAAAGATAGGGCCTAGGCTACTCAGATATTCGGTTATGGCATCCCAGATTGGGTTCTAATCTCAACAGAAAAATAGATAGGACTACTTGAGTCCCATCTTTCTAGCGTATCTGGCTATTAAGAAGATTACGAAGGCCACGATCAGGAAGTCGATGACTACGCTTACAAAGTCGCCAACACCGAAGTTCATGCCGTTTCCGATCGGCAAAGAGACTACCGCTTTTCGCCAGTCGCCGCCGGGCAAGAACGCGCCAGGGATGGGCATAATTAGGTCGCCGACAAGGGCGGAGACAACTTTACCGATATAGGTGCCCATGATGAAGCCGACTGCCATGCCTAGCACACCTGCCTTTCCGATGAAGTCTTTAAACTCTGCCCCCAAGCCTTTGGGAGGTGGCGGTGAGGGAGGTGTTGGTTTCGGAGTCAACAGTTCCGTAATCTTCTTCAATTCTTCCAAGACTTGTTTCTGAGACATAGGACAATCAGTAGAATCAAGTCTCTAGGTCAAAATATAAGGATTCCGTGCATGTCCTATGATCTGGACATCTTATGGATTCTGAAGAAAGTGAAAAATGCGGGACAAAGTTCACAATGCCTAAGTGTATCTCCCATCGTGTGGCACCATACCCTCACGATGGCCACTTCCGCCATTGTTCTTAAAGAAAATCACAGCAATTCCGCAGCTCGCACCTTTGCTACTAGGCTCATAGCTTTCGTGACAAGTTCGTCTCCAATGCATGCTGTATCAGATCTTGAAAAATCCCTGCTTTCATATAAATGATCAGCACAGCCGTATCTCTCATCTTCTTGTTCACTGCAATCATAAGTGAACTGGGATATCTTCATCGCTATGAACGCGTGATGCTCGATAAAGAGGGTGGATGAGCATTTCTATTTTTTCTCAATTGACAGCTGGATTTCTGTGAGGAGTTCAGCTTCTGGAACCTGGGATGGGTCGTTTAGGTATATCTCCATTGGGCATCCCAATGGGATATAGCCTTTTTCATTGGCGTACCGGAATAGTGTCGCATATGCAGATCCTACCTCGCTGTATGGCCCTTTGTGTATTGTAGAGAGAACCTCCTGTGCAGGTATTTTCTTGATTTCTATGTTATCTTCTGGCTTTGCTTCACCCTTGAAAGGGAATCCTACTTCGCTCCTCAATCTGTCCGCCGAAACCTCTTTAGGGTTGTCGTAAAACCATCCGAAAGGAGGTCCTGCAATTCGCAGCCCTTTTTGTTTCAACCATTTCGAGATTTCTTCATAGAGTCTGCCAACTTCGCCGTATGGTCCAACATGACTAACGATAGCAACCTGCATCGGTTCCGTCTTCTTTAACCTAACTTCCATAATAACACCATTTCTTGTAATGGTTGATATATTTCCTCAGGGGGTCTTATATGTTTTCATGTCAATGCTTGAAGAGCTTAAGGATAGTATACCGTCTAGAGCGCATGTGTGGGCTGCGAAATAATGCGGCAGGTACTTTGGCCCCTTGAGCGTCCCTATGGCTTGACCATGTGACTCCCTTAATGGTTCTATACCTTGCTTGGGTCAATCATAAATTGGGACGGCTAATCCTCCGAGGGGGATGACTGTCACCATCCCATCCTTGTTCTTATCTAACTCTGTGTCAACGACCTTCTGGATCGATTCTCCATAGCAGAAGCCGAACTCACTTGCTTCCCTTTCAGAAACCATATCGGAAACCAGAACAATCTTGTTTCTATGCGCCACCTTTGAGGTGCACCAGTCGAAGACGCCTCCTGACGCCAAAATCTCGCCGTTTTTGATGGATTTCATTAGTCGATCCGGAGGCATCAATAGGGTTCTGCGGAACTCTTCCCTCTCTTCCGTTGTACCTGGACCTGTGAGACATGGAGCAACCCATATGATGGTTCCTCCTTCCTCAACTAGGGGAACAGCACAAGGAAGGGCAAAGGTTCCGTGGTAGATTGTGGCGTCTCTTGGGTTTGCACCTAGGACAACGACGTCCGCCTTCTCATCAACTTTCATGCCGTAGATCTGATCATAACGCGTAATTCCTTCCCTATGCGCTTTCACCAAGTCTCCGGCGACGGCATGTATAATCTCTTTTTTCGGGTTGAGGATTACGTTTACTATGAAGTCCAGTCCAGCCATTCTTCCGATATCCTCCATGTCTTCCCTCACGGGGTTCCCCTCTACCTTCCCTACGGCAACATTGGGATCGTCGGCCATTGAGTGATTATGACATATAGTCTTCTCGCCGGATACTCCTGGAAGGATGATCTTTGCTCCGCCACCGTAGCCAGCTATAGGATGGGCGCAGATCCCTCCGACCGCTACTTTG
>CAZQDW010000157.1:0-4821 GCA_964592315.1 uncultured Candidatus Bathyarchaeia archaeon | reverse complement strand
GCCGCTTCAAATGGCCGTTTATGCCAGAGGTTATAACAACCTCATAAGAGACATGCATACAGATCCACAACTGGTCCATAAACTACTACGGAAGATGTGCGACGTGGGTGAAGCCATCCATGACTTCTACAGAGATCTCCTTGGAAGAGACTTGTCGAAATATCAAGTAGTAGATTTGTATGACAATTTCCTCGGTCACTTTTCGCCACCTCTCTTGAAGAAATACGTTCTTCCTTATTATTGGGAGTGGGCAAAAAAGTATGGGTGGAAGTACTGGACGATCAGTAGCCAATGCGTTCTTGATCCCTACGTAGGGTTGATGACCGAGATACCGACGAGATGTGTAAGTTATCTGACGAGCTTCTCAAATCTCAGACTTTTCAAGGAAACTTTCACGCCTAGACGTGTCTGGATAAACGTTGCGTATGAAGCAAGCTTGCTGTTAGATCAGACACCCCAAGAGGTCGAAAGAGAATGCAAGAGGATAATTGACATAATGGCACCCGGAGGCGGGTTCATAATGGGTACAGCCTGCCTAGACTGGAGAACACCCCCAGAGAACGTACACGCATTCATAGAAGCATCCAAGAGACACGGCAAGTACCGACCCTAGTTTGCCACTATTCAGCTCAGTAGAAAACGAAAACATGATATAGCTCCAACCTAAAGACTTGAGGAAATTGGAAATGTGAAGATATCATTCAGAGAGGTCACTTTACAATGACGGAGGAAATCGGGATGAACAAAGGAAACATGTCACTGCTATGCCTTGTAGATAGCTCAAATGAAGAGGGATACAGAAACCTTGATGAGATATTATGGTCTGCATTGAGCTTTTTCGGGATGCCCTACGAAGTATTTGACCTTGCGCAGCATGATTTACCGTTTGAACCCCTTAGGAATCACAGCGCTATAGTGATCACTCAGGAACATTTGGGCAAGAGTCTTTCTGAGGAAGAAACCGAGTCTATCGTCAACTCCGTTGGAGAAGGCACAGGGCTTGTCTGCTTTGACGGCGACATACATCGATATAAGGATCCTCTTAAGGATGCGCTGGGCTTGAAGACGACTGAAGAACCTACGCATATGCCACATCTAGACACAGAGATTGTGAGAATCTGGGACAACAACCATTACATTACTGCCACCAAAGATCTCGACTTCATCCGCTTTAATAAGCCCGTGGAAGTAGGAAACATCGTCAATGTAGAAAACGGACACAGACTCCTGATGATCCTGGCAAACAATAGTGGTCGCCCAGCTCTTATTACTGAGACCTATGGAAGAGGAAAAGTTGTTCTGTGTGCCCTGTCACCCAAGGTTTGGCTAAAGGAGTACTTCGGCCATGGGGGCGGACTAGACGATGTTTTCTGGAGAAGCATCGTCTGGGCCGCGAGGAAGCCTTTTGTAATGTTGGCTATGCCTCCGTTCGTTACAATTCGCATTGATGACTGCAGCGGTGCAAACAACTTTGAGTGGATTAAAATCCTTAACAGGCACGGGTTCATACCGCACGTATCACTATTCACGGAGAACATAAGTGAGAAAGGGGCCAAAATCATAAACAACTTCTATAAGGCTGACCTGGCGGAGTTCTCAGTCCACGCTCTCACTTGGAATAATCAGGTATACTGGAAACCCAAGTCACCCCGGAACCATAACGAAGGCAGTGAATACAGCGAAGACGAATTGAGACGATTCTTTGAAAGATTAGACCAACTGATGAACAGATGGAAGATCCGCTGGTCTAAAGTGCTAACAGCCCATTTTGGCGAAGTGGGAGAGAATGTCATCCCCTTCTTAAAGGAAAGGGACATCACCTACCTTGCCATTCCATACGCCTTTAGCGTTCCGTACGGGGCGTCAGCTTTGCAGCTCCCGGAGACAAAGCTGAGGGGTCTAAAGCCGTTCGGCGGTCAAGGCGGCGTCATTGATCACCATCCCGGAGATCCCGACCTATTCATAGTATCGCCCAGCTACAGCAATGTTCCCAAGTCTATACTGCAAGCATTAGTCAGCAAGGGCGCTATAACGTCTCAAGGTCAAATCTACGATTTTCTATGGGAGACCGCGAGAACAAAGGTTGACGTTGAACTTGCCGCCTGGTACGCAGCATTTGGTATCAAGCTCTGCCTAGGCAATCTATCCTTTGCAGTGCTGGTTACACATGAGCAAAACATATCTGTCTTGAATAACGAAGAGTGGGATAGCCTCCTATCGCGTATTGACGAACTCACCTCAAGATATGAAAAGATCTACGCGAGTTGGAGTCACATCGCAGAATATGCTAAAAACTTGCACAACTCGAGTCTAAGATGGGCTAACTGTAACGTAGGAGCTGGAGAAGTACAATGTCGATTGGAAGGAGGCAGCAGCGCACCCCTCTATCTATACGTGTTCAAAGATAGAGGGGACCAGATCGGAAGCGGTTTCAAGGAAGTACCACCCTATGAAGGTGAAATTGCCTTCAGTTTCAGACCTGAAAGCCTTTTGGCAATAAACGGAAAGTTTACGTATTGAATAGCTGGTTGATCAAGTATGGTTGGCATTAAGATTAGTATCGTCGGAGCCCGTAGCGCCGCTTACTCACTTCACACGGTCGCACCAGTTGAGGTTGAACTCGGAGCCTACCCAAGTGGAAGCAAGCAACGGTTACTGGAACTTGTAATCATAGATCCATGGATGATGTCTGAAGAACAAGCCAGAAAGATCCTAGAGGATGTACTAGCGTTGCCATACCACGACAGTGTGCGCCAATATTATAAATAGGGACAACATACTAACCAATCGCATCCGAGAGGATTATTTATGAGCTATTTACTAGGCGTAGACGTCGGTACAACCTCCGTTAAGTGCGTCTTATTCGATCAGAGAGGCACTGTCAAGGCATCGGGCAGAAGTGAGTATGAGCTCCTCATGCCCCAACCAGGATTCGTAGAAGCCGAAGGTGAGACCTATTGGAATGCCTTCAAAGACTCCCTCTCGAAAGTTTTGAACGAATCGAAGGTAAGTCCACGGGAAATCTTGGGCATCGGCATATCGAGCCAAGGAGAAAGCTTCGTGTCGTTAGGCAAGGATGGGAAACCCGTGGGTAGAGCCATCGTATGGCTCGACAACAGATCAAAAGAAGAAGCCCAGCTTATAAAGGATAGGTTCGGGGTAGCTGATGCATACCGTGTTACTGGGCAGAACGATGTCATCCCGACATGGACGGCGACCAAGATCTTCTGGCTGAAGAGAAATGAATCTGCACTTTTCGAGAGAGTGTACAAGTTCCTACTACTCGAAGACTACATGATATATAGGCTAACAGGTATTTTTGCAACTGAATACTCGATGGTATGTTCATCCTTCCTGTTCGACATATCTCGTAGGCAATGGTGGGGCGAACTTCTGGATTTCATTGGCATAAGCGAAGATGAGCTTCCAGAACTCAGACCTCCAGGAGCAGCTGTAGGTAATGTCACTGCAGAAGCCGCAAACGAGACGGGACTCCATGCAAACAGTATTGTCTCAACTGGAGCGTATGATCAAGCTGCAAACGCGGTTGGAGGGGGCAACATAGCGCCCGGAGTCATTACCGAAACCACGGGCGGCGCCTTAGCAGTGGTTGCAACAATAGACCGTATCATCTTAGATCCTATGCGAAGGATGCCTTGCCACCATCATGCTGTGCAAGGGAGATATTTCCTGCAGCCTTGGTGCCACACAGCGGGAGCGCTTCTTAAGTGGTACAGGGATAATTTTGGGTTAGTCGAGGTTGACGCCGCTAACAGAATGGGCGTAGATCCTTACGATCTATTGACGCTTGAAGCGTCCAAGATTCCTGCGGGGTCGGATGGACTGATCTTGCTGCCGCATTTCATGGGGGCAGCTTCTCCTGAATCCAACCCAGAAGCGAAGGGTGTCTTGTTCGGTCTGACATTATATCATGGAAGGGGCCACATTGTAAGGGCGATCATGGAATCCATCGCGTACATGCTCAGGAGTAATGTTGAGCTACTTGAGGAATTGGATGTGAAAACAAAGGAGATTAGATCCACGGGGGGAGCGGCTAGAAGCCTTCTGTGGAACCAGATCAAGGCTGATGTGCTGCAAAGGCCGATATTGACGGTTCACACTGAAGAGACCGCAGCGTTGGGCGTAGCTATGCTAGCTGGTCTAGCAACGAACATGTTCAGTTCCTTGAAGGATGCTAGCAACTTCATGGTCTCGATAAAGGAGAAAAGAGTTCCCTTGGAAGCTAGCAGGGAAATATATGATAAGCAATACAGACTGTACATACAGCTTTACAAAAGCGTCGAAAACCTATTCCAGCAAATTCCAAGTTGACTAAAATTTTTTTCCTAAGAAACCGTAGGTCTGAAAAATAACACTTAAAATTAAATTCCAAAACCCAAAACCCAGCCCCTGCTTGCTTGCACGTGCGTGCGTACATACGCACGCGTGTGAATGACCAGTCACACAGTCAGTCACACACACAAAACAAAAAAAGAGGTTGAAGATCCTTTTGAGTCTTGTATAAAATGTTATATACATCTTACGTCTTTCTTAGGGTTTGAGGCTCTAATGATAGGTGCAAGCTGTCAGAGCCTTAGCTCCGAGGTGGGGAGCTATACAAGTACCAAGAAGGAAAAGGGAGGGTGAGGAAGTGAAATACATATGCTATTTCGAGTTTAAACCTGAGGATCTGGACAAAGTCATCCCACTATTCCAGAAAATGATAGAGCTAAGAGGAAAGCCCGGCTACCCTAAGGGAATTTCACCGACCTATGCCTTCGCTGGGGAAACGAGTGGTTTCACGCTGTATGAGGTCGATGA
>CAZQDW010000156.1:0-4846 GCA_964592315.1 uncultured Candidatus Bathyarchaeia archaeon | reverse complement strand
CTATATAGGTGATCCAGCCTTGGCGAAACAGGAATGTCGAGGGATACTGCAACGAAAAGAAGAATACGACCTAGACAAAGACGGTGTTCTCGATGAAAGGGAGCTTGAACTGGCCATGGAGAGGGAAGCCAAATCCAGGTGGACGACCGTTAACACTTGGTTTACTACTCATCCCGCTACTTATAAACGGATCCTCTTATTGCGTGAGATAGAAAAAGAAATGGCGAGCGGTCGGTACAGCAGCGACCGCGTGTACATCCACGTGTAACGTGATTAAACGTAGCTTTTCTGGACTTCCCTTGTTATTAGTGCCATGTCAAACTTGAAGTACACGGCTGTTATAGTCTCGGTCACCTTAAGCTTATGGATGGGATCGACCGCCGAAGGAGAGTCGTATGTGACTGATGCTGGTCCAACCCACAATTTCTGTCTTCCCTGTAAATCTTTGTGAAAATCTATTACGGCCGCCCAGCTGATTAATTGAGCTATCTCGGGCTTCCCTCCATTAAGGCTTGGTATAACTCTGAGAGAGAGTAATGGAGTTTCCCTAGGGAGGATTGCCTCGATTAGGGGGCCTTCTGCCCTAGCATTAGGAAACATGGTTACAGTCAATCTGCGTTTTCCCTTCGGTCTCTCCAGCACTCCCATGACTGTGTTGTATTCCTTCTGCAAATTGATGTAAGCGAGTTTCTTTGGCGCTCCAACAACTTCGCGTCCAGCTGCTAGTGCAGCGTCGTTTGTCACATAGATGTATGGAATGTAATATCCCATGTTGCCCTTGAAGTCTTTAACTTGTATGACTAACAAGACTTCATAGTATTCTCCAAGCGTTGAGAAGGGATAGTGGGATATCCAGTATCCCCCTTGAATTGGCTTACTGTAGGGCTCGAGTCCTTCCGGCAAAAGTTCTTCCGCTGTCTCGTCGAAAGTAACGAAAGCTGCTATGGCTTCGCAGTCGTCATATTCCCATGGAGATTCATCGTATAATGGCGAATCTAGGGGCGTAGAAAATCCTTTCAGCTTGCCTCTAAGCATTAAGCTATCAACCTCCTTTCTATTATCTCGTCTGCTATGGTTAAGCGGTTTATCTCGTTTGTTCCCTCGTATATCTGAGTCAACTTAGCGTCTCTTAAGTACTTCTCCACCCCAAAGTCTTTCATGTAGCCGTCTCCACCCATTATTTGAACGGCTTCCACCGTCACTTCCATTGCGACGTCTGACGCGAAGACTTTAGCCATGCTGGGCTCGATTAAGGACGGCGGGTACTCAACTTCCGCTCTGGCACACGCATCATAGATTAGCATCCTTGCCGCTCTTATCTTCATAAACATATCTGCGAGCTTCAATTTGATTGCTTGATGCCTGATTACGGGCTTGCCGCCTTGAATTCGTTCACTAGCGTATTTCAACGCCTTTTCGTAAGCACCCCGTGCAATGCCAAGCGCAATGGCGCCTACTGGGCCGCGGGAATAGGCTAAGGTGTATTGGCTCAATAGCCACCCCATCCCTTCATCTCCAATCCTATTCTCGACTGGTACTTTAACGTCCTCTAGGATTATTTCCGAAACTGGATCAGCCCTTTGTCCCATCTTGTCTTCCACCACTCCTATGGAAAATCCCTGAGACTTAGTGGGCAGAACAAAGCAAGTCCAAGCGTCCACTCCTCGTTTTATATCTGTGGTAGCAAATACCGTAATGAAATCAGCTATGGGGGCATTACTGATGAATCTCTTTGTTCCATTTATTACGTATTCATCGCCCTCTTTTCTAGCGACAACGTTAAGCCTAGGAAGTGTAGGCTTCCATTCCTCAAGATACTCAGCGTCTGATCCAGCATCTGGCTCCGTTATGGCAAAGGCCCAAATCTGGGGGTCGTCTCTTTTCTCAGCTTCGGCTATTGGTTTCAGCCACCTCTCCATTATTTCTGGGTCAGCAGTAGCAACGATGGGAGCTTGGCCAAGCCAGTGCGCTCCGAACATGGAAGCTAATCCTCCGCAAACGGCAGCCATCTCCTCCACGCACACAGCAGCTCCGAGACTTAAGTAACCTTGACCCCCCATGGGCTCAGGAACCGCTAGGCTTGTCAAATTCAGTTTTCCAGCCTTCTTGAATAAACCGCGAAGCTTCTCGTAAGTGGTTCCGGTCTTGGCTCTGTCCAGTTCAGGGGCAAGGGGTTTTAGCTCCTTTTCCGCAAATTCGCGAATAGCATCACGCAACAGTTTTAGCTCTTCGGTGAGCTCAAATTTCAGCACCATGGAAAGTCCTCTCAAACCAATGGTTCTACATTAGTAACATAAATGCGCGCGCGCATTAGTTTGACACCTTTACTGAAATCCTTTCTGTATTTTAGATGGTTTTCAGTTTACAATAGTAGCGTGCTATGTCTAGTCGACCCACTATAGAGCCTCCCAACCACTGTTGGGTTATTTTGACATCGCGCCAGTGCTTTTCAACATCATAGGGTCTTGAGTAGCCGTTGGATCCCATCAACCTTTGGGCTTCGTCTGTAACTCTGGCTCCTACGTCCGCAGCATATACCTTCGCGATTCTAGACTTTGCCAAAATTTCATTAGACCATCGTGGTCCATAGATCTCGGGATGGTCAAGCATACGAGCGACGCTTAGGGCATAAGTCCTTGCAGTCTCTATAGCGATGGCCATGTCAGCTAATATTCCTGCGTTTATGGAGTGCTCTTTGATAGGCTTTCCAGCTACAACTCGTTCACTAGCGTATTGTGTCACAATTTCGAAGGTGTTCTGGGCCGGCCCTATGGAGATTCCAGCGGATCCAACATTACCCGCAACTAATTGTTGACGGAAAAGTTTGGCGTCATCGCCTGGACCCGCTACTCGGTATCTCTTCGGAACCCTCACATTATCAAAGTGGATTGTGCAGTTTCTGTCGGCAGCCATCCCAGCCTTAACATCAAAATCTTCAAAGTCGAGGCCTTTAGTGGGCGCTGGAACGTAAATGAGGGCTATGCCTTCTTCTCCCAGCTCTGGATCAGTCGTACAGACTGTTAAGTAAAGAGAAGCTATTCCGCTGTTGGATGGCCATTGTTTTTCACCGTTGATGACCCACTCGTCTCCCTCAAGCGTGGCTGTTATCCTTATCGTCCGCCCCTTCATCGTCTCGACGTTCTCGATGTCACAGCCTCCTTGGGGCTCTGTCATGGCAAAGCTACCGAAGTGATGCTCCCTACCACAGAAAATCTTTGCAAATTCCGCGAGAAGGTCTTCTCTTCTGTATGGTTTGTATAGAATCGGTATTATGGGCCAAACAGTAACTAGAGCTGCAACACACATTCCGCTGTCTCCTCTGGCTAATTCCTCTATGGCCCAGTATAGACTCTGGAAAGAGGTGATGTCCAATCCTCCATATTTCTCTGGAAAAATCATACGTTGAGCTCCAAAATCTGCTAAAATTTGTTTCATAATTTGCTCGATGAGTTTGTGTTCCCGTTCATCTGCATCAACTTGTTGTCTTATGGGCATTATGACTCCGTCAACGAAACCCCGTGTAGCATCTCGCAACATCTCGTCCTCTTCTGTCATAAATTCTTTAAGGCAGATGTGTTTTGGTATGGCTAGTTTTGGCATTTTTTCACCGAAGACCTTTATATCTAGAAATTTTTATAACCTTGTTGCAAGAATGCGCTCTCTCTCAACGTTTAGAAGAAAATAAAAATCTGAATCTGGTCTATGCCGATGAGTGTCCTTGTAAGATCAAGCTTGTCTTGATTTGAGTATCTCCCTTCTACTGTCTTCTCCCGGTTTCAACAGTTCTTCCACAATTTTGAACTGTCTTTCGTATATGTGGCAGTTCTTGGAATGGAAAATGAGTTTGCCCGTTTCTATGCTCAGGTGTCCCCTTCTGTTAATCTCTGAGACCAGTGCTTCGTTGAATATTTGGATTCCAGCTATGTTGGCTGGTAGTCCAGCGTAGGCGTCCCATGATCTGAAGTAGCATGTCAAATGCAGCTGGTTGTCGTATATTTCTGTGTCTATCAGGCTTAGACAGGGAGGCTCATGCTTTCTCTCATCCAAACGCTTCTTTATGTCTTCTGGCAGCCGAATTGCGAGAGTTACTTGCCTGTCTCCCTGCTCCTCCAGATATCGCCTAACCGCTTCCTCCACCTGATCAACTGGTTCCCTCAGTCGACTTCCATACGTGTACGTCTCCTCCTCGATCACGCCAGACCACAAATACTTCAGGGCATACCATTGCACATACTTCATGTCGCAGGGAGCCCTATCATCCACTAAAGGTCGGTTCTCAGGGTGGGCGATTTCAATACTAACATTCAGCTTTTTCGTCTTGGAACGTTCCGACCCGTATCCAACCTCAAAAAAGTCTCCCTTGTACCATATTTCATGTAAAACCTTGTACCAAGCGTCTGGACAATCAAAAGCCTGAATCACAACGTACTTCACTGCCCAAACCTCTCCTACCTAACTCTACTAAATGATAAAAGTTATTAAATTGCTTTTCACACGCGAAACATCTGCCATTACCCTGACCCAACCGAATATTTGAAGCCTAATAACAGAAGAATGTTAAAAAAAGTATTTTTCAGAAAAGTTAAATACAACTCTTCCCACTTGAGTAAATTCTTAATCTGTTTCAGAGGTCGTGTAAGATTGGCTAAGAAAGCCTTGGTTGTGAAAGCAAAGGAACTGAAAACAGACGTTGCGGTTGTAAAGGACCTTGAAGTGTCCATTGGCAGAATTTTTGATGAAACCTGGACTGAGCCAGTTGGTCCAACTCCCTTCCCGTCTGTAACCGATCTGAGGGAATGGGACTTCAAACTTCTGCAACGATACAAACCCATGTACATGCCCTTCT
>CAZQDW010000155.1:0-4850 GCA_964592315.1 uncultured Candidatus Bathyarchaeia archaeon | reverse complement strand
TCGGCTTTGATCTCGCCTCCTTGTATCTCGCCGGGCTCAAACCAGATCTCGTCGGAACCTATCTCTGCTCCTTTGAGTTCAGCGTTGCAGATTTTTGCTGCTGCGATTACCGACTCAAGGTGCTGAGGTCTTAGACCCGGTTGACTACGTTTCCTCCTAATGTTGTATATGTGTAAGGGCTCTCCGAGTATTCCAGCCAGAGCGATGGATAAACGCAGTATTGTTCCGCTTCCACTCTTCTGGCTGCCGTCGATCTCGATCATGGGGCAATCCTCCTCACGAACCGGGCTGACATATCCCCAATAGTAAAACAAATGAGGGAGTAGAATAAAAGAATTGTAGTGAGAGGGATCACTTCAATGAGTGCTGAGAAACCAAAAATTGATGACTTACTAAAGAGGATAGACGAACTCATTGAGATTTTTAGGATTCTTTCCAGCGACCTCAAAGAGATATCAGACGATTTGAGGAGCATCACGGGAGCAAGAATAACTCCTCCGAGCCCGGAAGCGGGCGAAGCAATTAAGCAGTTTCGAACCATCAACGACGTTCAAAGGGTCTTTCCCCACGATTTGGTCGGCATGCTGTACTTCGAGGAGACCGGCGAACACATATTGATCAGACCGCGGCAGTATCTGGGCTCAGACAACTTTGCGAGAATAGCTTCAATCATCCGGGACCAGTTGGGAGGCGAGTACATAAGCGCCGGAAAGGAGTCCCATTTCAGAGTGCCGCGAAAGATCTAAAGTTATTCGATCAGGGAAACGACGAGTTACGGATCAACGTTGGGATTTCTGCAACCGAACGTGAAGTATGCGATGCAGTGAACTGGGCACAAAACATTTCGAGCACTTTCTACGAAATCTCATGAAGAGGAGATATGAGGAAACTAGGAACCAAGAGAGACGTTCATACGTAGAATATGTCTTCCAAGCTTCTTCGTGTAGCTGGTTCATGTGTCGGCCTCTTGGCCGCGAGATTTTTCTCGGAACCCAACTGAGTCACTTCGACATCATATTTAATGAAGGATTCTGTGAACTCCGTGATCCTCCTGTTCATCTCGTCCAGTTCCTCCTTCTCAAAGGCAGCCATTATGTCAGGGTTATTAACCCAGTTCATCCAACCTATCAGGCTTCGATGCAAAGCATAGAGCGAGAATCTCATAGATTGAACCAAATCCAAGCGGTCCTTATCCTTCTTGGCCGAGAACTTTCTCGTCTGTTCAAGCAACTCCTCCGACGTTTGAACCCATCCTTCACTCAAACACTATCACCCCAATTCTTTTCAAGGCGATGCTCTGTGCAGGCGATGTCCAGCATCTCGTTATGTATTTCCATCGTGCCTAATATCTATTTTGATTCAACCTTCAAGTGCGGAATAGAAAATATGAAAAAGCATTTAAAGATGAACTAATAAGAATATTGTGGTCGAAAAATGTCCTCGAAGAAAGAAGGTAAAAAGGAAACTGCAAAGGAAGAAGAAATCGGCACTATCAAGTTTCCAATCAGCGAAGCATTCAGATTCTCTTTAGAGAGCATTAGGAAGCGTTTCACAAGGGCTCTCATCACCGCGTTATCTGTTCTCTTGGGGATTGCCTTTATGGTTACGTTATTAACGATGGGTTCTATACTCAGAGGTACAGGAGGGGCACCTGCTGCTTACCAGTACTGGATGGTTGTGATAGCTCTCTTGGTCTGCGGTGTCGGAATCGTCAATTCCATGTTGATGTCAGTGACTGAAAGATACAAAGAGATAGGCACAATGAAATGTCTCGGCGCAACAAACGGAAGCGTCCTAGAGATCTTCCTTATGGAGGCAATGATGCTGGGGCTGCTCGGCGGCGTGATAGGCGCCTTCATCGGATGGACAGGCGCCGTATTGATCTATGGTTTCCAACTGGGATGGGGATTCGTATTCTTCGCGGGAGCTGCCCTTGAATACCTGCAATATATCGGACTTGCGATTCTTGTGGCTGCGGGACTGAGCATAATTGCAGCGACATACCCCGCTTTCTATGCAGCTAGGCTTAATCCAGCAGAGGCCCTTAGGTACGAGGTTTAGCATAGCTCGAATCTCTGTAAGATTTGCAGGCGTCAGTGTCGATATCAGAGATTTTTTCCTAATAATGATTATACATTCCAGTTTCGAAGGCGAAAACCAAAGCGTCTGGATGGATCCGCAGGGCATCTGTTCGCCTTGGGTGCTGGCTGAACTGAAGATGGGAGATCAGTGAACACTTGACCAGGCCTGCGCTTCTGGGACGGGGTGCCTCTAGATAAGTATAAGTATCGGTTAATCAATTTCTCACAGAAATGTTTGGAGGTTCCATCTTGCCCGCGATTGAGGTTGGCAGAATCTGCGTGAAGCTTACCGGCCGTGAAGCCGGAAAACAATGTGTTATCGTCGATGTCATAGATAAGAACTTCGTTTTGATTACGGGGCCGAAGAGTGCAACTGGCGTAAAGAAGAGACGGGTCAATATCGGCCACATCAAACCTACCGAGGAGAAGATAAAGATCAAGAGGGGAGCAAGCGACGAAGAGGTGAGCGCAGCTTTCACGAAAGCGAGAAAAACCGACGCAGTCTTAAAAGGCGAAAAAGGAGGTAAATCCTAAGCCTTCCTCCTACTCGCCTCGTTCCTTTAGAGGAAAGGAGTGTAGATGCAAGAATTATTGGTTCCGTGGCACGTAAAACGGGAGCTCCTGGTGAAAGCGGAGGACAAAACTGATCCTAATTTTGGGCGTAAACCCGAAGAACGCCAGATCCAGGATTATATCAAATTCGGCGTGATAAATCTTGACAAGCCGCCCGGCCCTTCAAGCCATGAAGTCACTGCATGGGCCAAACGCATCTTGGGTGTTGAACATGCTGGTCACGGCGGGACTCTAGAGGCTTAGAGCCAGAGAAATCCCAAAGTGACTGGCGTCCTACCAGTGGCTTTGCAGGACGCCACAAAAGTGATTCAGGCCCTGCTCTCGGCCGGAAAAGAGTACGTCTGCGTTATGAAGCTTCATGCAGACGTATCTGAAGAACGTATCAGAGAGGTTCTTGGGGAATTTAAAGGAAGCATATATCAGAAACCGCCGATACGTGCCTCAGTCAAGAGGAGAGTCCGCGTAAGAAAGATCTACTATCTTGACCTCCTTGAGATCGATGGGAGAGATGTTCTCTTTAAGGCCGGATGCGAGGCTGGAACCTACATGCGTAAGTTAGTCCATGACATTGGAGAAGCTCTCGGATGCGGCGCACACATGCACGAGCTGCGAAGAACCCGGGCAGGCCCATTCACTGAAGACGAGAGCTTTGTTACACTACATGATATGGTATACTTTTTCAGTCTCTGGCAAGAGACGGGCGATGAAGGATTCCTCAGAAAGTTCATATTGCCCATGGAAAAAGGTCTTGAACTGCTTCCAAAGATGTACATTCGCGACTCAGCTGTAGATGCTATCTGCCACGGAGCGCATCTTACCGCTCCAGGCGTCGTTTCTCTTGATACAGGAATAAGACCAAAGGAAAAAGTTGCGATATTCACTCTGAAGGGAGAAGCCGTATCCTTGGCGGAGGCGATGACGAGCACAGAAGAAATATTGAACATGTCCCATGGAGTTGTTGCTAAGAACATAAGGATTCTAATGCCGAGGGAGACATATCCTAGACTGTGGCGCTCAAGCCGATGATTGCTGTTGAAACATCCTAAAAGATCTAGAAATCTTCCGCGTTTGTCGAGACACGACTTGGCATGAACGGGGACTGCGTGATGAAGGGCTTTCCCTACTCCCTTGACTACGATGACCCCTTACTGGCTGAGCTGTACGATCAATCGGAGACAGAAACCGCGGATGTGGAACTGATCCGAATGTTGATTGGAGATTCGCAATCACTTCGCATTCTTGAATGTTTCAGTGGGACAGGGCGCATTCTGATCCCTCTCGCTGAAGATGGCCATGTCATGGTCGGCATCGAGATCGCTCCTGCGATGAATGCTCGGGCATTGGCGAAGATCAAGAAGTTGAAAGGGAACATACAGCGAAGAATAACTCTGATAGTACAGGATGTGTTGGAAGGTTGCTGGGGAGAGGGTTACAATGTTGTTATTTTGGGAGGTAACGCCTTCTACGAGCTTCCGTCAGCACTATCCCAAGAAAGATGCATCAAGCTCGCTTTGGACTCACTGGCTCCAGGCGGCAGGCTTTTTCTAGATAACGAGGACAAGAAAGAACCCTTAACTCAAGATACTACTGGTGAATCTTGGATAGGCCTCAAGGGCAAAGGAACCGGTGGGATCTACGGGGAACTTCTTTGCCGAGTGACTGGCGTGGACGTGGAGAATCACGTTGCTGACATCGAGCGCTCTTGGTATACTAGGAGTTCTGACGGGACAGAGAGTCGAACGATCTATACATCTCACAAGCGTCCTGTCAGTGCCGCTGAGGTGGAAGGCTGGCTCCAGAAGCACAATTTCGAGGTTGTGGAAAAGTTGGGCGACAGGCAAGGAAATCCTTACACTAGTGACTCGAACCGAGCGATATTCTGGGCAAGAAAGAAAGTATAGCATTCGCTAACGAATCTCTCACGAACCATGGCGTCCTTTTTCTTCGCAAGGTCAAATCCAACACTCTACACTATTCGCGGTTCCTGTCTCGGCGATTCTTACGAAAATATCTTTGAAAACTAAACTTTCAAGATGAGGTACATGTTTCTGCTGAGGCTTCGGCCAGATGAACTGTCTGTCTAATTGACCGGCGTAAGGATTGCCTTTAGGCCTTCTTTTCGCTCAACCTTAGTGAAACCTGTCTTCCATTCAGTTAGGGGCAAGATATCAGAGATGAGCGGTTCGGCTTTGACCA
>CAZQDW010000154.1:0-4853 GCA_964592315.1 uncultured Candidatus Bathyarchaeia archaeon | reverse complement strand
TGAGCGAGCTAGCCCCCTCCTGACAAGCTTGAATACGTAGTACCAGAACTTGCTGAACTCAAGCTGGTATTCGTTCGAACTGCCTAAATCAAAATCCGCGGAGGCATGGAACTTCATTTTCCCAACTTTCATTTTTGCTGCCTTCCTGATGTGCCCTACAAAGTGAGGATGAAATCCAACTAGCTTGGAACAGAAGGCATCAGCGGCCACGACGTCGGTGCCGCCAATTAGCAAACCGAGATTTTTTGGTACTCCATACACAGGTCCACCATTGCCTTCCATGCAGATATTTGCGTCAACAATGCTGAGATGAGGCTTCATTCCTAAATTTGCGTCTACTATAGCTTCATCGAGAAATGAATGGTATTTCAACTTATTCTTTGGCTTTAGCAGGCCGAATTGGTTCTTCAAACCACAGCTTATCTTGGTAGCTCCATGCGTCTTAAGCTTTGGGTGCGTGACAAACAAGTCACACTCCTGCAGAATTGCTGGAACCTCGATAGACCTAAATCGCATCCCGTCGATAGATTTCACAATCCAATGCTCATGAGCAACGTTCAAGGTGAAGGCCCCGTTCTTCCTTGCGACCGTATCTATCCCCAGAAAGGAGAAGATATTGTCCGCATTGACCCCTGTCGCATCGTTCTCTATCACATAGAACTTTGTGCTTGGTAAGCGTCTTCTAAGTGAAGCCAACAACGGATCTAGGACGAGCGGGTCAGTAGTCGCTCCGGTTTCTCTTGCGCGATACTCGCAAAGGTTCGGCTTTATGCAGATAGTTTCGGCATCTGGCGAATTCGGCAGGAGCTTACTGATCAGTCTCTCCATAGCCTCGGAAATGTTGGGCTCGACCTTAGTCACGTAAACCTCTTGCACGCTTCCACCCCAACTAGGTGCCTACGAGTCGGGACATGTGTCTAGTAAGTCCTCGCAGAGTTCCAGTCAGTCCTGTCAGATAGTCTGTGTTTCCAGTCAAACCGTACTTGTACAGCCAATAGCCATTCAGTAAAGCAAGGTACAATGCAAATCGAATCGCCTTGTCAGCGGTATTTGCTTTGATGTGTGTGGCGTAGAAGTAGACTTGGTTGAGCATTCGGTCATATGCGAAGCTACGCTGGACGTAAGGCCCGGCCCGACTGACCATGTGATGAACGATTGCTTTCGGATTGAAAATCAGCAGATACCCCAATCTCCGTATCCTGAAACAGAGGTCGATTTCCGACCATTCGGCCACACTCTTATACTCATCGTCTAGGCCTCCTACAATGTGGACCAAATTCTTTCTCAACGCCATGTTGCAAGCCTCAAGGGTGTCCACACATATAGGATTAGGAATCTTAAGGCAGCCCGGAAAGTTTGATCCGACCGCCCAAGCTCCTGACCTGAAAATGTGTCCTACGTCAAAGGGTCTTCCCTCCATCAAGATGCTCCAGTATAATGCCTTTACTAGCCGCATCAATGCCTTATCTGGTTGTCCTCGCACAAATGTGAAAACATCCCTAAAGGCAAGTCGTTCAGAGGGAACAAGGGTAGGCCCCGTCACGCCGCCCACCTTAGCGTCTCTCCCAAAGGTTCCAACGATTTCTTCGAGCCAATGTGGATCAGCCTGTACGTCATCATCCGTCCTGACGACTATGTCGCCTTTGGACATTCGGTAGCCGACGTTCATTCTGGGAACAAGACCGTCCTCCTGCATGAGAAAACGAATTCGAAGAGAGTTACCGTAGTCTCTGACCACTTGTTCGGTGCCATCTGTTGACCCTCCGTCAAGGATTACTACCTCAAAATTGCGGTAAGTCTGCCTAGCAAGTGAACGTAAGCATTGCGATAGAGATGGCTTTCTGTCACATGTTGGGATGAGGACAGAAACGACCGGCCTCCCCGACGGCTTCTCGTTCCGAGGATTCACTCCTTTGGCCCCTAGCAGCTTGTTTCGGCGACTAGCCAGTTTCAAAGCGGTTGAGACAACGTTTGACGAAGTCTTCCGAATCCAAGGGACGCCGCTATCCCGCATACACAGGCAAGCCCTTTTACTAGGTAGATTAGCAACACTATCGCAAGAAGATACGGCTTTTGAAGCGCCTTTCCGCTGAAGTAAACCCGACGCGGTAAACTATGCCAAATCGTGAGCGATTTGTTCTGCCTCAAAGCTCGGCTATACGAAAGCCCATAGTGGAAGAACTTTCGCGCTATCGAAGCGAGGTCAGTTGGCTCTATGTGCCAAATGTAGGAGTCGAGGAAAGCTCGGCTGGGTTTCCAAACTAGTACGCTACTATAGAGAAAGGTATGGTCGAGAGTGACTAAGTCCAAAGGCCATGAGGATTTTTTCAGAAGTTCTGTCTTGAAAAACCTTGGAATAGCGGTGCCGTAGAGAACATCGTCATCATGCATCGAATGGATTAGCCACTTGTCATACGCAATTGCACGAGCCACAATGGTATTGTGAAGGAGTATCGAACGCTCAAAAAGAGTGATGACATCCACTCCTTCTCTTTCGCATCGCTGAACGCACTTGTCGATCGTGTCTGCTTCAAGGACTTGATCTGAATCCAATAGAAGTACGTACTTTCCCTTGCAGTTATCCACACCGATTCGCCGAGCTTCGGCAATAGTCCGGCCGTAAAGAATGCGTGCTTCATGACGCTGTGCTATCTCGACAGTGCGGTCGACGCTGTGGCCATCTACAACGAGTATCTCGTAGTTCTTGTAGTTTTGACGTCTAATGGACTCTAAGGTTAGAGGAAGCGTTCGTTCGGAGTTTAGCGTAGGAATAGCTACAGAGACGAGAGGTTTGTCAACGAAGGCTGGCTGCGACATTAACGCGATCTCTCGCTTTGATTTTGTTTGCTATTTCCTTGTAAAATCCTTTACATGACCTAGAACTTTCACAGCCCCTCTAACAGAATACTTCACGTCTCTCCAAGATCTCATCCGAATCAGATGCCTAAACATGTACTTCGGTGAAAGAAACACCCTGTAAATCTCATCACAAATCCTCATGACCTCCTCGGGCTCCATGTCCGCCGTCTTCAAAACAGGCTCTGTCATATCAAAGCGTTCATACCACTTTGGATCAAACCTAAACCACCCCTTCTTCAACGCTTCGTCATACAATCCAGTCCCAAGATAGGGCATGACAATCGTAGACTGAAGCGTAACGGCCCAGCCCTTCTCCATCAACATCTTTGCAAGCCTCAAGGTCTTCAACGCATCCTCTCGTGTCTCCCAAGGGTAACCAACCATGATTGTGATGTGAGGCTCCAAACCTGCCTCTGTAGCCCATCTGCAACCATTGATTATGTCTTGAACGGTTGTTCCCTTATTCAGCCTGTCAAGTGTCTCTTGGTTAGCGGATTCCAAACCGAACAGAAGCATCCTGAACCCAGCCTTCTTCATAAGTCTGTAGTCCTCTAAGTTTAGAGCTCGGAACCGCATGTTGCAGCTGAAGCAGATCCCTTCATTCAATCCTCTTTCAATCATCAATCTACAGAACTTCCTCAACCATTCTCCAACTGGGAAAGTCCCTGTGTCATCAAAAACCTCGCGAACTCCATGCTTTTGCACCAACATCTCTATCTCATCAGCAAGGCTTTCAGGGCGTCTGACTCTAAAATCTGGAAAAAGAGTAGGCCAACTACAGAAGGTGCATCCACCATCCTTTCTGTACCAACAGTCCCGGCCAACCATGGTGTACGTTCCGGGCGTTCTCTCGTAATTCCCATTCTTGTAGGCGTACAGCGGCCACTTTGTGAGGTCCCTGTCTATGAAGGGCAAAGCGTCCAAATCGTGGTTGAGCCTGAATCGTCCGGTACTCTTTACCTTCCCATTCTCCCGGCACCACATGCCTGGCTCAAGCTCCTCCCCTTCTCCACGCAGGTATCTAGCTAGGTTGAGTAGGAGGAAGTCATAGTCTCCCCCCTCTAGGACATAGTCCACCTTACTGTTCTCCATAGACTCGCATGGAAGCGCCGTGACATGATCGCCTACAAGCGCAACTTTGGTTTCCGGGGTGACCTGCTTCACGTCGTCGATTATTCGCCAATGCCTCTTCACAACCGGCGTCTTCGTCTCAATCATCATCAAGTCAGGGCGCATTCTCTCAATGTCCTGCAACCATTCCGCGTAGGTCTTCTCCTCTGCGATTCCGTCATCCCAAATCACAGTGTAACCGGCTTGTCTGAGCAACGTCGCGGCGTAGGCTGGAACGACCGGATAGATGTAGGTAGGTTCAGAAAAGAACTGAAACTGTCTGTTCTGTGAAAGCAGCGGCACCCCTTTTTCAGTCCGTAGCGGAGGATAAGAAATTGCTATCTTCATTTCAACCAGCCTCGAACTTGCGAAACAGCTCACTTGCCCTCGCCGACCCGGCCCTATAGGGGCGAAGTTGCCAGAAGATTGAAAGCAACAACCAAACCCTCAGTATCAACTTAAAGCTCATGCATCTTTGAACTGATAGAGAATTACCAATATGATTAAGTCACTTCACCGAAACGCTTGTCAGTCATTTCCTCAACTCGTGTTTGATCAGTCCCGCAATGAAGTAGGCTCCATACGTTAAATGCGTCAACATTATCCCCGCCCAGACTACGGGAGCCAGCCTTCTATCCCTGGTCTCCAGTAAGGTCGAAAATAAGCTTGCAGCCAGATAACTACCCAGCGCTGCGGGAACCAGGTACGTTGCGGCTTTAATCAAAGTTGATAGAACGCTGAGCAGTACAAGCATTATCAATGCGATTGAAGGCATGAAATAGGTGAAGTGTAGGGAGTTTACCCCAAACTTCTTGGCGAAGAAACCTCGATGCAAGCCGAAGCGTGAAACTTGGAGCAGATGGTCAGTGAACAGGGGTCTTCTA
>CAZQDW010000153.1:0-4878 GCA_964592315.1 uncultured Candidatus Bathyarchaeia archaeon | reverse complement strand
AAACCCAGGAAGGGTCACAAGATACAGGACGCTTAGAACTGAAGCTCTTGTTGCTTTAAGATCAGAGTTATAAGAAATGAGCTGTTCGGATGGTTCTCGAAGAATAGCCATTATTCCTGTTTATCACCAGGTCGGCACTATAGGGAAGGTTCTCGCCAAATTTGCAGATCCTGCTGTTAATGAAATATGTCTTGTTGTTGACTGTCCGACGGAGCGTCTTTTGCAAGAGATTGAGAGTGCTAGTAGAGAGATCAGAATTCCAGTTCACATCATCAAGAACTTTCAGCGGATGGGAGTAGGATATGCGATAAGAGAGGGAATAAGATACGCGCTTGATAATGGACATGATACTATTGTGGTCATGGCGGGTAATGATAAGGACGATCCAAGAGAGATCCCTAGGCTCCTAAATCCGATCATTAGGGAGGGATATGACTACGTGCAGGGCTCTAGGTTTCTACCAGGAGGAAGGCGCGTTAAGAATCCTATATTGCGTGGAATATTCTCTCGCGTCTACCCTATCATATGGACGCTCCTTACCAATATTCGATGTACGGATGTGACGAATGGCTTCAGAGCTTATAAAGCTCGAATATTTATTGACAAACGAATCAACATTTGGCAGAACTGGCTCGACGGTTACGGACTGGAATACTATCTACACTATAAGGTTTTAACGTTGGGGTATAAGACGAAGGAGGTTCCGGTATCGAAGGTATATCCGCATCGGCATAGGGGCGGGTATTCTAAGATATCTCCTTTGCGAGATTGGTGGAAAATAGTTGGTCCGCTAGTATACTTGAAGCTGGGCGTCAAGGACTAGAGCCAGCGGTCTATAATTACGAGTTTTGGCGAAGATGGCTGTCTTGTTGAAAATGGCTATTCAGGGCCAAGCTGCGTCCTCCAGGCGTCAGTAACATGTCCGAGTTGGAGGACCTACAAGCAGAGACCATTAACCCTAGGGAATAGAATCAAAACGTCTCAAGGCAGCCCAAGCTGTCAAAGACAGGGGATGCCGAGGCAGGTGAGGATACAGCTGTGAGGGATCATGGCTGAATGGCTAAAGCCTCGAATACCATTTTCACTAAAGTCCTAGCATTAGGCTACAGGATGAAGGAAGTTCCTGTCTCGAAGACCTATCCATTTGGCAATAGAGGAGGCTACTCAAAGATTCAGCCACTCAAGGACTAGTGGCCCATAATCTTGCCTCTCATACTATTGTTCCTAGAAGTCAAGAAGTAGGGCTAGACAGCGAACAATCCTTGATTCCTTAGGGATCCTATCAAAGTGTAGACTACAACATGCCTAGGTACGCATCCTTGAGGTCTCCAAGGAACCTACACATCACCAAGCGGATGAGGCTCCACGGACAAGGTGAACCATTAAATATTCTTGTTGTGCCTCCTTCTGACTGGGTGTTCCATCCATTTTCTTCGAGGCTACATTATATATTCGAAAATCTGGCGCTGCGCCATAATGTTAACGTCCTTTGGTTCAGGCTCAATGCTTGGAACACTCCGGCACGAGCAACTGGAGCAAAACTTTTACCGATTGCCGCACCATTCACTCGGGACATGTCTTTAAATAATGTGCTGACCGCGCCGTCCGTCATTTCTTCGATCCGTCGTATTATGAACAAAGAATCCATCGATGTTGTCGTCACATCAAACATCCTTCCAGGATTGGTTGCTTCAGTTCTAGCTTATAATGCTGGAGTCCCATGTCTATTCGATTACCACGACCACCTTCCAGATTCCGCCTCTTTATATTATCATCATGAACCTTTCAAGGCCATGGTACGCTGTACTGTGAGCAGAATAGTTTCCGAGTCGCTGAGAACCTGCTCCTTAGTAGTCTGCTCCTCCTTCAGCCTTGCAAAAATCGTCGCACAATCGTACGCCATCTCGCCGTCGCTAATTCGTGTTATTCCGAATGGCTATGACCCAGAAATCTTCAAGCCGGTTGTCGATAGGGACGCCTTGATGAAGAGACTAGGCCTGCAAGAACTGGCCGATTATTTCTTGGTCACGTACGCAGGCTCCATAGAACCAAGATTAGATTTTGACACAGTCTTGGCGGTGATCAAAGACCTACACAACGATGGCCATAATGTAAAGCTGATCATACTTGGAAAGGGTGTGTCCGGAAATTTCGAAAGGGACCTACGAAAGCGTTGTGCGCGGTTGTCATTTGTCCACTTTGCTGGCTATCTAAACAATCCGGTAGACGTCTCCCACTATATTGCAATCTCTCACGCATGTGTGGCACCTTATAAACCAATCTTGACCAATTTTGGAGTGACCCTTAAAGTGCTTGAATATCTTGCAGTCGCGAGACCGACTTTCGTCACTCCTATCCCTGACATCATGGAGCAGCTCGAAGGATGCGTGATCGCGTATAGGTCTAGAGGGGATCTGTATCAGAAGCTTAAACTCTTGATTACTGACAGAACGGCTTACAAAACTATCTCGGAGCGAGGATGCCAACGGGTAAAAGACTTCACGTGGACCTCGACAGCGTACAGATACGAGAAGCTATTGCAAGAGATTACTGCTTGCGGTGGGGTATGAGCTTTGAGAATCGCTCTACTTGCTTACGAACATCCCCCGCATTACTTCGGAGGAGTGGGTGTCTTCAGCCAGTTGTTAGCAAGCGAGCTGCAGACTCGGGGCCACCAAGTTCTAGTGCTTGCACACACTCCAAAACAGAGCCCTTACATCTCACATGTCGGCTCAAAGACCTTGGCCTTCTTCCCATCCGGGTCTAGGGTTCCGAGACATTTTTGGTGGCAGATCTACAACAGAAGTACGCTACTAAGAGTGTTAAGGAGATACGACCCGGACATTATTCATTGCAACAGTACCGTCTCTTCCTTGCTATTGGGTCAACTCAGGTCAACGAGGAAACCTATCGTTGTGACCGTTCACGGTGACTACGCAGAGATAGCAAGAATCATTGTATCCAAAGGTGTGAGCGCCATCCTGCAGGGTTGGGTAAAGCCGTACGAACTCTCCCACTACCTAGCTGCTGCACCGCTATACGAAATGTTTCTGCGATCCGAAATGAGGGATGCAGATTGCATTGTAACAGTATCTAAACATGTAGAGGCCACTATCCGCAAAAGAACGCACTATGAAGGCCGCATTACGACGATATATAACGGTATTGCATCGAACAGTGAAGGAAGCTGTAGATTTGAAGCGAGATCTGATGCCGCTAAGGTATTGTTTGTTGGACGGCTTGTCTGGCTAAAGGGCGTAACGTTGCTATTGAAGGCATTGCGTTCGCTTCGTTTGACACATCTCAAGATAAATCTAGAGATTATTGGAGACGGCCCCCTGAGGAACAGACTGAAGAGAGAGGCAGAGCGCTATCGCACTGATTCGCTGAATATTTCTTTCATGGGTTTCATGTCTAGGGATCGTGTACTTGACAAGATAAAGGAATCCGTTGCAGTACTCATTCCGAGCTACTATGAATCACACTCAATAGTTCTCTCGGAATCGCTGGCGTTGGGAACTCCCATTCTCGTCAGCAATTTCGAATGGTCAAGAGAGTTTAGGTTAAAGTCGCCAAACGTTATTGGCACCGACTATTGCGGAGATATGCTCTACGCTAACTTAGAGGAGTTGGCAGAGCACAATAAGCATTGCGCCGACTCTAACATATTCACCGCTCAGAAAATGGTAAACAGATATCTATCGCTGTACGAATCCCTGATCTGATATCGCTCGTTGTGGTGAAAAAGAAACACGAGAAGTCCCTAAGCAATCGGGCAGATGCTGGCGAAAGACTATTGAAAGCCTTTGCAACGTCCAATGTAGCGTCGCCGCTAATATATCCCTTCTTCGATTAAGAAACCCTACGATCATACGCCAAGTTCGAATCTCGCGCTTCTATTTAGCGAATGCACAGTCCATCCCGTGCCAAAGCCAATGACTGATTGACTGAGCATATCGATCGTTTATCAGCTGTTTGCGAGCAGTTGCTAATGAGATATAAACCGGCTGCTTAAAAGCGAGAAAGACTATGCAGAAAGAAAAGCCGCGGCTCGCCGCATTCTATATCCGTGGTTTTAACCCCCCTTTTATCGAAGGATATCTGACTATGGCCAACTCATACATATCAGCGCTTGCCAACTTCGGATGGAACGTTCTTGTATTCAATTTCGCCTATTCCAGACTATGTTATAACGATGACATTCACGGTTTTCATACGGGTTCCACTGTTCGTCTTCAACAGTTTCACCTTCCACTAATGCAAAGAGATGCTCTCGTTCAGTCCGGATCAGTACAAATTTTTCTTTCCTCTGTCGCTGAAGCAGCGCTCATGCCAGCTTTCCTGCTACGCGAGATGGCCAACAAGGTGCGTGTTTCCCATATCATGAACTGTTTAAAGTTGCCTAGAGTCCTTGCGAGACGGCTAATGAAAGCAAAATTAGTTCTTCACGTCTACCAAACCCATTTTTGGGGGAAATCCTTGCACAAGCTATCTAGGAACGCGGACGCGATTGTAGTTTCATCAAGAAGAGTGAAGGATGCTGTGGCGAAAAACTTGGGCTACCCTCCGGAACAGATCTTGCAACTATATCCTTTTGTTAGTACCGGCTTGCAGAGTATACCTAAACCAAGAGCCAAAGCTGTCTTGGGTTTGCCGACCGACTCGTTAGTGATGCTTTATTTGGGGAATCTGGGCGCGGGGCGTTTTCCAGATATCATGATCGGTATCTTCAATAATATTGTTCGAGCTGCTGATCGGGATGTATTCTTTCTAGTCTTCGCTCCTCTCACTAGGGAGAATGTGGCTAGGCGTCACCAATTAGAGGTTCTCTCAAGAAGGTTACAGGTGGCCGATAAGGTTAGGATCTCGACCATTGAC
>CAZQDW010000152.1:0-4917 GCA_964592315.1 uncultured Candidatus Bathyarchaeia archaeon | reverse complement strand
CATCAAGACTTTCGATGATAGCCTCCAGTAGACGTCCTGTCGGACTGTCATCGCGGGGTTCATTGATGGATATTACCTGGACCCCGTTTTTCCTCAGCATGGCTTTGTAGACAATCGAGTCTTCCCGAGACCGGGCAAATCTTGAGAATTTCCAGACAAGGATTATTTCGAAAGGCTTCTCCGGGTGTCGGGCCAACGAAGTCATCTCACGGAAAGCTGGTCTGGCTGTCGTTCTGCCGGTCTCAGCCTCATCTATAAACTCGCGAATTATGTTAAAATTATTGTTCTTAGCATATTCCCGCAATGCCCTCAACTGGGCTGAGATCGAGAGATCTACATCCTGTCTGTCAGAAGATACCCTGGCGTAGATTGCGGCTTTCTTTACTTCATCCATGTGACTAACCTCCTCTCAGGGCAGAAGCTTCTTGCCGGTAGCCTTTTCATACATTTCTACGATGAACCGCTTGACCTCCAGACTCATTGGACCGCTAAGACGGGTGCCAGATTGATAGCGGGGGTCATTCATCACATATTGGAAAGCCATTTCCACCTCTTCGTCTTCGGTGAGTGTGTTCCTGGTCTCATCCAGATACCCCGCCGCCTTTAACAAGTCTCTGACTGGGACATTATAGACCGGAGCTAGCTTCTTAAGTATCTCGGCTCCGGGCGGGCCACGTTTGCCTTGCTCAATTAAGGCCAGATAGGAATTTGATACGCCTGTCTTGCCTTCAACTTCCCTTATTGATAACCTTTGTTCTAATCGCAAGCGCCGCAGATAGGCTCCAAAATCCTTCATAGCACCTCCGAGTGGACTCATTATACCCCTTTGCTTAAGGTGTTGTAAATATTATTGTAAGCATAATGCTATCTGATATATCGATAATTGTTTGACAGTCGACTATTCCTATGCTAGCTTCTGTTAAGGTCAGTAGGTGTTTTAGTGGGATATATTGATGTATTGCCTTATACCCTGTAGAACCGGTCTTAGTGTCCATCCGTCCGCTTTAGCTTCAAAAATGGCGGACACTATTGTAATTGTTATAAAAATACTGTCCGCCATAGTGTCCGCTAAAATCTGAAGCTAGCTCAGGCGTGAGGGCGGACAGTAAGAACACTAAGGACAGTTTCTTGGGATAAAAGGGATAGGTAATATTCGAAAAGGTCAGCGGTGGCCATTACAGCAGTTCTGACGACGTATTGGGGGGCTAGGGGGAGAGGGGAGATAGGATGAAGCTAGGAAAGGCTAAAATAATCGGTACAAAAGAAACTGTTTGGGTCATGAGTAGTGAGGGCACGTATTCACAGTCATCGTGTCCACAGGCACGTAATTGCTTGCCGAAATCACAAGCTGAGACTACAAGCTGAAGCCGCAAGCAGACGTCACAAGCGGACATGACACGGTGGTATCCGGTGATGAGCATAGAGACTGGAATCAGCGGCTCTGGAATAAGACATACACTTTCTTAGATCGACTGGCCACTCGTTGAGGCGGGAATCCCTTCCAAGATATCTAATACTAGTATCAAGAGACCTCGTCTCAACTCAGCTAGTCCAGACTTGCCTTAAAGGACACTCGCCATAACAAAAGAGGCTTGACACCTCTAAGATAAGATGATATAGTTGGGTTAGAACATATGTTCTATTATGGGGTCGTGAGGAATCATCTTAATCTCAAAGCACGGTAAATCCAAGGAGCGGAGCTTGCTCGACGGTAATCACTCAAGAACTGTAGAAGAACATGTGCTCCACTCTTTGCGAGGCACATGCGCCCAGACAGAATAAATAATTGACCAACTGATGAGGAACTTCGTATCGAGTCCTCTCCCAGGCCGGGTTTGAGAAGCCATTTTCACAAAGTCTGATCGGGTAAGAGCCAATCAAAGGAAGGATGCCAGGATCTCAATTGAGGGGAGACAACATGGAGAGGAGAAGTGCAGAAACAGACCAGTTAGATGTCCACTCTTTGCATTGTTTCGGAATCCCAATGGAGGTGCTGCGAGCATTGGTCTTTGAGCACGGTGGTGACCCACGATTGCTCAAATTACAGACCAGGGGCATTATTGCTGGTGTCTGTGACCCTCAAAAATTGCTTGGCTCCAATGGTGTCATCTCCGGGCCGACTGGCTCAGGCAAGACGTTCTTAGCAGAAATGCGCATGCTGGTTAGATATTTCGAGGTTAAGAACGGTGGCGCCGCGTGCAAGCCGCATATCGATGAAAGACCAGGCAAAACTGTCTACCTCGTTCCCACGAGAGCCATTGGACTGGAGAAACTTGGGTATTTTGATGGGCTTTATGGTCAATTCGGCATTAAGGTACGCTATTCGGATGGTGAGTTCAGAACCCACGACGGAGACATACTGAGAGGGAAATTTGACGTGGCAATTATCGTCAATGAAAAGCTCAGATTCTTCCTGCTACACAATCGTGAGTTCTTCAAGCCAGTCAGCGAG
The DNA here is from genome assembly GCA_964592315.1 of uncultured Candidatus Bathyarchaeia archaeon. Classification (GTDB taxonomy): domain Archaea; phylum Thermoproteota; class Bathyarchaeia; order Bathyarchaeales; family WAQA01; genus CAZQDW01. The sequence goes on along the minus strand of CAZQDW010000152.1, from coordinate 2,465 downwards.
GTCGTAATTGACGAGCTAGGTTTGATTTCAGACAAGTCTCGGGGACCGAATCTCGAGATAACTTTAGCTGGGCTGCTCACATGCCCTCACAAGCCAACAATCCTTGCTCTAACAACACCACTGGAAAGTGCCGTGCGACTGGCAGAATCGCTGGACGGTTTTCTGGTTGAAGATGAAACGAGACCGATAGACATCCGAACAGGAATATGGAGCATATCAGATGGCCATCTACAATATTGGAGCTATAATACGCTCCAAGCCTATCCACTCGAAAGTATGGGCCCAGAATATCCTGCAGACAAAGAAGAAATTCTCAAAGAGCTTGTTCTTCGATATAGAAGTGCAATTATGTTCGCGCTTCCTAGCAAAGACTTGGTCCATAGATATGCAGGGCACCTTCTTAACTTAGTGACCGCTGACACCACAGTAAAAAACTTAATGCTAGGGCAGACGAACAGCGGGTTGCTTGAGCAGCGTATGAGAGGGCTCGAGGCGACCCGTAATAAAGAGGCTTTGCTTCAACATCTAAAGTCAGGAATCGGATTTCATCACGCTGACCTCACGCCCGAGGAAAGAAAGGAAGTGGAATCCGCCTTCAGGAACGGGGAGATACCGACCGTGTTCTGCACGAGTACCTTGGCTAGGGGTGTAAATTTGCCAGCTCAAACAGTGGTCTTTTTGGGTTGGGGAGATAAATCCAACGTTGTAGATCGTACTTGCCCCTGTCACGGACAACTGGCACAAGAATTTGCTAGTTGGGTTGGCAGAGTCGGAAGGCTAAACAAGCACACGGGAGCCGCCCCGACGGCTATCTACGCCGCCCAAACAAGGCCAGAAAGGAAATGGATAGAGGAGCTTATTCATATGAAGAGGGTTAGGCTCTCTCCTCATTTGGCTGACAATGAATTTTACTCAGGAGACGTAATCCTATCAGCTATATCTTGGCTTTTGGACAGTGGAGCATGTGCGTCGGGATCGGAACCAGTAAGGTCTTCCGACAGAACGTTTGGTCTGGACGAGCTTGAGAACTTCTTTAGGCGTACACTGAGTGTCCGGAACGGACTGCTAGATTGCGAGATTACTGATAGGATTGCCACTGCTTTGGTTCGTTTGGTCAATCCACAAGGAGGCCAAGCATTTATTAGGTTGACTCAAACGATCCATCGTGCAAGACGCTTGGCGGAAACTGGACCGAAATCCGATCTCAAAATTAGCCAAGCTGAATTGCCAGGTTTCGTGCTCGCCTTGGAAGAACTGGGGGAGGCAGATCAGATGGTCAAGGAGATTGTAGACCGATTCAAGAATGCGCTGATCAACTCACTTGAAAATCGATGCTACTGCATGACCTTGCGGGAATTGAGGCGGATTTTTGATGAGGTCCAAATAGTAAAGATCATCGACTGGATGATGGCAGTACTTGGAAGAATAGACACGCACTACTTGGCTATTGGTCTTGATGATTTATGCAAGTCACTGGAAATGGACATGAGACTCGATCTGACCATGCCGCTGAGACCAAAGGTAGACGCACTTCGCCAAAGGATCAGTAACCTCGTGCTGCGTCAATTTCAGGGTATCCGAGAAAAAAAGAGTCTAGGCACATTACGAGCAATCAAGCGATGCGATATTGAGTCGCATCAAGCTATAGAATTACGCTCATTACTAGACAATGAGAAAGTACTGAAGTTTTTCTTACAACGGGTGTCCAATGCAGTATCTAGCAAGTCGAAAATGCCAACCTATCTGAGATTAGTCGAAGACGACCAAAAGATCGTCTTTCAGTTAACTCCATTTGGAAAGATATGCTGCGCTCACGGTATTTCAACCAGCACTTGTGACCAACTGTATTCATGGACGCTCGCTGTGACGGAAAGTCAGCGCCGGACAGAATTTAAAGTGGTTGAAGTTCTCGACCTCCTGTTAGGGACTTCTGATGGACGGACAATTAACCTTTTTCGGACCAATCTTCCCGCATCTGAAACTCTCAAAGCATATAATGATAAGAAGCATGCGACTTTAGGGCATCCAACCAATAAAAGAGACGCAGTTACAGTACTGGCAATGGCAGATTGGATGACTGGAATGCCGACTATTGAGATTGAAAAGAAGTATGGAATATATGCGGGTTCGCTTCACGAAGTCTCAAAGCAGATAAGTCGATTAGTGAGGGCCTTCGCCGATATCTCGCAGGAAACATTTAGCCATTTGGCGGATTACTCTGAAGGGGAGCAAGCCCCAACGACGAGGAGTGACACCGTCACGATTCCAGAGGATTTGGAAGATTTGGCGGAGACCATCCTTCATGGCCTCCCTTCTGAGGCGCTTCCTATTGCCCACCTTGGTGTGGAAGGACTTAGCCGAGGCTGGGTAATAGATCTGTTCCGTGGACTTCATGCAGACGATCGCCAATGCCTACCAATAGTTGAGCATCTGCAGAATACTAGTGAAGATCGCCTCAAGGAGAT
>CAZQDW010000151.1:0-4923 GCA_964592315.1 uncultured Candidatus Bathyarchaeia archaeon | reverse complement strand
CGGGCTCGGAAGAGGAAAACTTCACCGGAGTTAAGGTTTGGAGTCTTATGGGCTTAATTGACGCCCTTCAAAAGATTGACATAAAGTCTATCGAGTTTCATAATCGGGAAGGGGACTTTGAAAAGTGGGCAGGCTTCTCGCTACGAGACGAAAAATTGGCTAGCAAGTTCAAGAAGGTTCAATCTTCAGCAGTTCAGGGTGAAAAACTTAGACACGATTTGTATCAGGCAGCCAACGGCAGTTTTGCTGAGCTTAGAAATCTAGTTCCTGTAGCGACGCAATTTTTTTGACTATCAAGAAAACATCGAACACGCTTTGATTATCCCAGATTTAGTGAGATAGTACCTCAATCTTCGCAGGCGATCTCTGGAAGTCTCAATATATCCTAAAACCACTAGTTTTTGAAGCAATCTGCGAATCTCGTCAACCTTTGTTCTCAACATGTTATACAACTCCTCGGCTGACCTTGCGTGTTTGCTGTCAACGGCTCCTAAGGTGTATAGTAAAAGGATAAGCCTAAACTCCACGGGATACTTATCAAACTTAAAAGATGGAAACTCTACCTCAGGCCTTGCAACCGGCATTGGCGGAGCCGACATAATAGCTTGACGATATACTTCTATTGTTTCTTCAGCTATTTCGTTCCAACCGTGGTCTTTAACAATCTTCTGATAGGCTTTCTCTCGAATTGTATTTGCGAAGACTTGATCTTTAAGCACCTTTAGGATTCCCCAAGCCACAGAGTCGGAGTTGTCTGGATACACCTTGACTCCTGTTTTGTCGTGTTCAACTATTTCAGCTAAGCCTCCTGTATCCGAGACGATGACTGGAACCTCTGCAGCCATGGCTTCTAGAGCGGTTATCCCGAAAGGCTCGTAAAGAGACGGAAAAACCGCAACGTCGCTTGCTTTGTAAATCGATATCAATGTCCTCTCATCCACAAAACCTGTGAAGAAGATGCGGTGAGGAATACCGAAGTCCCAAGCCTCTTTTAACAGATACTCTTTCATTCCTCCCTCACCAACGATCACAAACTTCACATCCGGCAAGACGCTCAACACCTTCGGAGCTGCACCGATGAGTACATGGACGCCCTTCTCCTGAACCAGTCTTCCAACGTACACGACGATCTTTTCGTTAGGCGCAGCATATCGCCGCCTGACAACTTGAGCATCAATTTTGACGTCGAACTTAGAAACATTCACTCCGTTTCGAATCACGCGGGCTTTCTCTCTCGGAATGTGAAACGTTTCAGAAATCTGACCCGCCATGTAGTTGCTACAGCAGATAACCATTGAGCTTTCATTGACAAGCTGTTTCTCCACCTCATTTATGGTTCTTTGATAGTCGTTGTGGATTCCCCCTCTTCTGCCAGCCTCTGTTGAATGTATAGTGGACACCAAAGGCTTTCCATACAAATCCTTCAACCTGATCGCGGCGTTGGATACGAGCCAGTCGTGGGCGTGAATCAGATCAACCTGCCCACTATGAACATTTATGACCTCCATAGCTCTCCGGGCCAAGTTTTGATTCATTGAAAGGACCCATGAGAGAAAACTGTAGGCGGGAATCTTGTATGAATTGAAACGGTATACGTGGACGCCGTGAATCTCTTCATATTCGGGCGCTCCCGGGAAGTCGCAGGTGACCACGTGTACGCCTACACCTTTGCGAGCTAACGCTAGAGATAGATCGTTGACGTGGGATGATATTCCTCCTATAATCCTAGGTGGGAACTCCCAAGAAAGCATCAGAACACTATACTTATCTGCCTCCATCTATAGCCACTTTTGGATACGTTCACGCGTTTAGCACATTAGAGGGTTTCTTCCACAAAAATTATGTGGTTGCTTCTTCCTAATTAGAGGATGCTGGAGGTGAAAAGAGCTGAGTGAGCAAGACCTTCCGCTCTCTGAGAGACTTCTTCAAGTCTTGCATAACCTATGCGCGACTAATCGAGAGATGGCGAAGAAATCCGATGAATTGGCTCAGGTTCTTCAAACCAACGTGAACGAGGTTAATCAAATCTTGGATAGATATGAGTCTGAGGGATACACTATAAGCTTCATCGACAACGAAGGAAACAGAAGACACTACTTAACGGGTGTTGGAATAATTAGGGCTTGCTCATTTTTCACCTAAAGAAGCGAGAGTTTATCTTGCGCGTCATAATCTTCACATGGGAATTCCCACCAAGAATCGTTGGACAGCTTTCTCATTACGTGAACAAACTCGCAGTCGAACTCGTGAAAAAGAACGTTGACACATATGTCGTTACTTATCACAACTCTTGGATAGGCAAACACGAAGGAGCAAATGGAGTTAAAGCCTACAGGTTTTCAAATCCCGTTAAGGCCCAGATAAACGTTCTCACATGGGACCTCACCTTAAATCAAGAGGTTGCACGAGTTGCCGCGGACATTTATTACTCTGTCAAAGTTGATCTCATCGATGTGCACGACTGGCATTTCACCCCAGCCGTGGTGAGCTTAAAGAGAGCGTTAGGAATCCCATTTGTCTTCTCCATAGACAGCCTCGAAGATCATCGATCCCACTGCTCCAACGCGCCTTTAAGCCTTTCAATAAAGAGTTTAGAGTTGTCGGGCGTCAATGAAGCTGAGAGAGTTGTGGTCAAATCAGATTGGATGAAACAGGAGGTAAACCGGATCTATAAGACGCCCCTTGAAAAAATAGAGGTTGTCTCGCCCGATTCACCGACTTGGATCGATGATATTCTTAAAGGCTACAGAAAAGCTCTGAACACTCTTCAAATCCAAGAATCCTCAGACGCGGATGAGTGATCTTCAGTTGAGCAGCCGCCCTCGAGTGTTGATGCTTTCTTGGGAGTTCCCACCCAGAATAGTTGGCGGCATAGCTCCTCACGTCTACAATTTATCCCGTCACTTAGCCGATCTGGGAGTGGACACCTACATCGTAACTTGCGACTTCCCAGGAGCGCCCGAACGCGAAGAAATTAATGGCGTACACGTAGTTCGTGTGGACTCGTATAAGACTCCTTCTCCAGACTTCGCCACTTGGGACTATCTGATGAACGTAAACATGCAAGAGGAAGCTGCAACTATTATCAGCAACCTAAACGGACGGGTTGATCTGATTCACGCCCACGACTGGCTCGTAGCTAACGCTGCGATAGGGCTGAAACACATCTTCAGAGTTCCTTTAGTAGCGACTATACACTCCACCGAAGTTGGGAGGAGAAACGGTCTTCACACAGATTACGAGAGAATGATCCATCAAACGGAGGCTTGGCTTGCACATGAGGCTTGGAAGGTTGTGTGCTGCAGTCGATACATGGCTTCCCACATACAGTGGGCATTTGGATTGCCTGAAAACAAGGTAGTGGTGATCCCGAACGGCATCAACGCAGACATGTTTAAGCAGGAATTCGACAAGGAACGGTTCAGAAGCAAGTTTGCCTCACCAGATGAAAAGATCATCCTCTTTGTTGGACGCCTTGTCTATGAAAAAGGAGTTCACGTGTTGATCAACGCCATCCCTAGGGTCTTGGCTAGGGTAAACGCGAAATTCGTCATCGTTGGCGACGGATGCATGAGAGGCTCTCTATCGGGGCAGGTTCAGACTATGGGGTTGGCTCATAAAACCTTTTTCACGGGTTTTCTAGACGAGCAGAGCTTGCGTTTTCTTTATCAATGCGCTGATGTCTGTGTGGTTCCGTCTCTTTACGAGCCTTTCGGGATAACCGCTCTAGAAGCCATGGCTGCAGGGGTTCCAGTCATCGTCTCGGATACAGGAGGCTTAGCTGAAATAGTTGAACACGACAAAACAGGAGTCAAGGTCTTTGCAAACAACCCGGAGTCGCTGGCATGGGGCATAACAAGAGTCTTACTCAACCCGTCCTATGCTGAATTGATCAAGTTAAACGCTCACAGGGAAGTTCTAAAGAGATACAGCTGGAGCAACGTGGGAGAGAAAACTAAGATTCTATACCAGTGGATATGCGATGAGTATCAAACCGGTTCTTGGAAACCTACGTGAAACCACACACTTTTGATATTTCCTTCACCTTTTCCCTCGCCTTAATGGAGCAGATTTTGGAGCGACTCAACCAATCTTCACTTCCCCACCAAAAGCTATCGCTTGCCTCAGCCGTGAGAAGCCATCTCCAAGCTTGTCGGAGGGCTCCAACAGCCTCTGGTGGACAATTCTCGCCTAAAGCCTTGACATTCTTGTCAACCTCGTGAATGAGCTCGCTAGTTTCTAGGATTTGACTCCAAGTTTTCTTCCTATGCTCTCCCTCAGTCCACTTTAGAAATCTTCCATCGTCAGAAGTTTCTGGAACGTTCCAGCTTCCATCTTCCACAACGACTGTATCCTTCGGAGGATGCTTCTCAAGATACTCATCGATATTGGTCAGCTCAATGAACTTAAAATCGGGGTCCTCATTCAACAAGTATAAGAGGGGCTCAAAGAACCACCCCCAAAAGCCAGCATTCTCACCAGAGTGGCGGAACCAACCGTTTTCACCATCTGTAGCGACTGTCAGCAAAAAGTCTCCATCATTGTAGGGCTGAATTCTATTCTCGATCTCGTTTTTCAACCAGATAGGATTGTAGCCGCTTTGCTGAGCGTTGCTGACGCCTCTGTGTCTAGGAATCACGACTATTCTTCGCCCATCATACTCAACGTAATGGGGCCTATACAGAAGCTCATATCTTTCCCTATCCTTGTTAGCGTTTACCACGTGAGGCTCATCCACAACAGTCCACTTGAAACCCATCTCTGCTAAAACAGGAACAAGCCTCATGCTGAAGGCGAGTTCTGGAAGCCAGAAACCACTAGGCCTCCCTTCAAAGGTTTCTTCAAAGATTTCAAGGTGCATCTCAATCTGTTTTCGGCGATCATCTTCTGGTATAAGAGGAAATATTGGGTGGAAGTAGCCGC
>CAZQDW010000150.1:0-4930 GCA_964592315.1 uncultured Candidatus Bathyarchaeia archaeon | reverse complement strand
ATTTAGAGCGTTGAGCGCAGATTGAGGCACGTAGGATAGAAGCTTACACTTGACTTCCTTTCTCAGTTCTTCGGCAGGTGTGTTCCAAATGTCAATACCTTCAACTTCAACCTTACCACTTTCGTAGTGCAAAAGAGGAACTGGGGTTCCTGTGAGAAGCTGCGTGAAAGTACTTTTTCCACATCCAGATTCTCCGGCAAGACCCAGAATCTCACCTTTCTTAATAGTAAGTGATACTCCATCCACAGCATGAACGACACCGAAGGTACCTCTGTAGTATCCCGTGAGATCTCCGGTTTTCAAGACGAATTCGCTCATCATTTTCAGCTCCGATTTTGTGAGGGACACAAGACATTTTAGATTATTATTCCTTATCCCCGAATCTGACCTTGGACGATCCTTGGGAATCGCGTCACTTACACCAGCCCTCGCAGTTTGGGGTTAAACACATCATCAATTACTGAGCTCATCATAAGCAAAGTTCCCGTAAAAACTATAAGCACCAATCCTGGAGGCAGGAACCACCACCATGCCCCTATGATTTGAGCTTCATTCACAAGAGCGTAGTGAAGCATCGTTCCGAGCGTTACAGCCATGCTAGGACCTAACCCTAACAAGCTTATACCCGCTTCCGCCGTAATAGCTCCGCCGAACATCCAACAGAAGGATGTGAAGACGTAAGACAACATGTTTGGGAAGATCTCTTTGAATACTATCTCCACATTGCTTTTGCCGGATATGCGTGCCAGATTAACAAAGTCCCTCTCTTTCAAGCTTAGAACTTGAGATCTTAACGATCTTGCTGATCCAGCCCACCCAAGGACTGCGATGATCCCCGCAATAATAAAAAGGCTTCTGTATTTGAAGGCCACAGATAAGACAATTAGGACAGGCACGCTGGGAAGGACTAGGAAAATATTCGCAATCGTGTTGATCCCTTCATCTGGTGCCCCTCCGATATATGCGCCCAAGCCTCCAGCCGCAAGTGCAATCATCAACCCCAGCATTCCAGCGATGGCGCCAACCATCAAGGAATTCCGAATGCCAACCACCAGTTGAGCTAGAACATCTTTACCAAATGTTTCCGTGCCTAGCAGGTGTTTTGACGAGGGCGGTTCGTACCTATCCCCTGTGTACTCCTCTGGATCTAGGGTCATAAATGGTCCTATTACCCCCGTCAGGACGATCAAGACAATTATGGCTAGGCAAACTTGGAATTTACGGTTTTTCAGAAACAGCTCTTTCTTCCAAGACATCATGAACCGCCAACATAGCCAGACCCGATGCGGGGATCTAATACTCAGTACAATATGTCGCAGACAAAATTGCCGATCAACAGAATAAGCATTGAGAAGATAAAGGTGACCTCAATCAGAGGGTAATCCAGAGCGAATACAGCGTTGAATGCTAGGTTGCCAATACCGGGGTATCCGAAAACAACCTCAATCAACAGCGTTTGACTGATGAGGCTGCTAATACTCATAGGAAGCCAAGTAAAGTTGGGAAGGATAGCATTCTTCTGCATATATTTTCTGAGCTTGCCTTTACCGAAACCTAACTGATTAGCATATTGGACGTAGTCGGACTGCATCTCGTAAAGCACAAGCGCCCTCATGTCAACGGCCCACCCCCCAATCCCCGAACCTACAAGTGATAAAAACGGAAGAGCATAATGCCAAGCTGCATCCAGAAACCACTCAAGACTCAAGACAGGCCGTACCCACTGGCTGGAATATGCACCGTAAAGGGGAAACCACCGTAGCGCAACCCCGAAAACAAAGACCAGAATCAGTGCAAACCAGTAATAGGGTGCTTGAAACATGTAAAGGGCGATCGCGAAGAAAAGGTTGCCAAGTTTACCCCTGTAAAATGCAGCTCTGGACCCGAGCCAGTTTCCAACTATAAACCCGATTGGGACAACTGGAAGCATAAGAGCTATTGTCCAAGGTAAAGCGTACAATACTAGGCGTGCAACAGGTTGGGGATACCGCCAGTACGATAATCCGAAATCCATAGTGAAAAACCTTTTCCAAAAGAGAAAGTATTGTGTTGTCAATGGATCTCTTAACCCAAATTTCTCCTCATATACTTGCCTCATGGTTTCAAGAGCGGCCGAGCCGGCAACTCCCCCTACTGACTGTTGCCCACCTAGAGAAGTACCACCTGCGCCCATTATTCGTCCAATCATAATGTCTATGGGCGAATAAGGCAGTAGACGAGGAAAAATAAATATAAATGTCATCGCAACAAAAATCGAAAACAAAAGCAAGACAATCTTCTTATAGATAAATAGGGCAAATGGGCTTCTTAACCTTTCAACGTGTGGTCCCCCTTTCATTGCGATCTTCATTAACTCAGAGACCGCAATTTAAAAAGTTTTCCGTCAGGTTTTCAAAGACCTACTTGAGGTCCAAACTCTAATCTGTCCTTACTCTAAGAGGCGAAAAACCCTTGCTGAAGGTTCACAGGCGCATCCATTGGAGTTTTCATAGACCGCTTCACTGACCGAAAGTCTTTTAAAGAGAGCAAACAATTCTAGACCGCCAAAATGGGGTGTGCAAACAAAGTGAAATGGGCAAAAATTTCAATGATAGCTGTGCTGTTGCTGTCCCTAATCAGTCTGAGCGGCATGATCTCCGCGCAAGTAGAAGAAAAAATTCCTAGGGAGGAGACATTCACATATACAATGTCAGGAGGTAGTTCTCCTTCATATAATCCAGTTCAGTTCTGGAGTATGGAGGAGTACAGCATGGACCGTGGGGGGTCTCTTGTTTACGAATGGTTAGGCTATTGGGATCAACTGAGTGGTCAGATAGAACCTCTGTTAGCTCAGAGTTGGGAGTGGGTTGATGATTACACTTTCATGATCTACCTACGAAAAGAGCCTTACTTTAGGTTAGACTCACCTTACGGAGGACCAGTGACCTCACGAGACGTCGTTTTCTCTTTGAGAACATTGGGAAATGAGACTTTCGCCGGCCCACTTGTGACCGCTTTCAAAAGCTACGTCGAATCTATAGAAGCCGTGGATGAACATACAGTTCGGGTTAAAATCGCACAAGGATATTCGCATGACATTAGGGTAGACAGTATTCTATTGTATCCAATCTTCTCCGAGAAAAGATGGTCCAAACTTATAACGGAGAAAGGTGAAAAGATACTGGAATACTTGAATGACGACCCGAAAGAGATGGAGGCATCAGGTCCATACACATTGTACTATGTTTCTCCAACGAGAACAATATGGATAAGAGTGGACGATTGGTGGGGTAACAAAATCGGTTGGAGTTGTGTTCCAAAATACTTTGTAGACGAACATCTTGAGTCTTATGAAGCGGAAGCTAGGCTGTTTAGAAACGGTGAGACTGACTGCTTGCACGATACTGTGGAAGGCGAGTACGAGTTCATAACTCAAAATAAGGATCGTTTTGGAGCTTGGGATGTTGATGCTCCAGATTGGGGAAGTATGGGTGCAGTGGGTGCGGCTGGTGGAGTAATTCTGGCGCTGAATATGAAAATTCCAGTTTTCCGGCAACAATGGTTCCGGTATGCACTAGCATACGCGATAGACTATGATAAGGTTGCCAGCGTAAATGCGTTTAAAGTATGGGGATCTACTAGTCTAATACATTCTCGCTTTCCTTTGTATGAGCAATATGTTAATAACAGCGTCATCACTGAGAACTTCGATACGGAATCTCGTGCAGGGCTCTTACACATCAAGTATGATTCACAGAAAGCGGTGGAAATACTCAAGGAACATTGCGAGGGCAGCGTTGAACAGGGATGGAGCTGGCAAGGACAGAGGATCGGTCCTTATACAATAAATATTGTTGCAGGGTGGACAGATACTGAATTGGATTTCAGCGTAGTGGCTAAATGTCTTAGGGACATTGGAATAGACGTTGCACTTGGTGGTTACACGTATGGAGCTTGGGCCTCTAAACTTGAGTCAGGAGATTTCGAAATGAGCTACACCGAGCGCATTGGTATTGGACCCTTTGAACCGTTTGATTCATGGTACAACTGCTTCGTGGGAGGCACGGACGCGTGGAGTCTAAGCCCTAGTGACTATCAGAAGTATTGGAACGGCTCATATCCCGAATGCGGAGATACAGCAAAGGAGGTTGAAGATCTGATTATCGAAGCGTATCGTTATCCAATTGGAAGCCCCGAATCAATAGAGATCTCTAAGAAAATACAGTCAATTGTGGTTCCGCAACTTACCTTTGTTCCATTGAACCGGCACTATTCATTTGTTGGTAAGCATTGCTTGGACGTCTGGGTGAACTGGCCGACCAAAGATGACCCGTACCAGCACCAGGAAAGTATTAATACTTTCTTCACTAAGATCATAAATGTAAAATCGGCAAAGATCGAGACTATTAGCTGTTCCGTTTCTCCGGGCATAGTTGAGGTTGGAAATTCAGCGATCGTTTCAGTAACGCTCAAGAACACAGGAGAGTATGATCATCTGCATCAAGTGGATGTCAGAAATGGACCAGCTAGACCATGGCCTGATTCGCCTGAACTTCTCGCTTTCAATATAACAACAGTGCCTGCAGGCGAGACCAAAATCGTCAAGATGAACGTGGCATTCGATGAACCCGGATCCTACATATTGACAGTAGACAATTGGAGGATCGGAAAGTACGATCCCGGTGAGCCTTTCCAGATTCCTCTAATAGTTACGAGTCCAACGACGGGGTATACGGTTGAAGACGCTATGAAGGCTGCACAAGACGCCAAGGTAGCTGCGGAAGCAGCTAAGACAACTGCACAGGAGGCTCTGACTGCTGCACAAGACGCTAAGACAGCTGCGGAAGCGGCTAGAATGGCTGCGGAAGCCGCCGCACCCGTATGGATGGTTTGGGTGGCGATGATCATCACGATAGTTGTAGTTCTCGGCGGAGTGTATGCTTTAACGAAA
>CAZQDW010000149.1:0-4933 GCA_964592315.1 uncultured Candidatus Bathyarchaeia archaeon | reverse complement strand
GATCTCACCGGAATCGTTGGTAACCCACTGGGGTAAGCATTCTCGAATACGATACACTCTTCTGCGAACCTATCTATATTCGGCGTTCTGCAGGGCTTAACATCCTCAAATATTCCTTTTCCTTGGTTATGGAAGCTAATGTGATCTTGTCGGAAACTGTCCAGCATTATCACTATCACGTTCATATCGTCAACCTCACAGATTCGTCTTCACCCACATAGCATGATCAAACATTAAGGATTTAAGATTCTCGCTTTCAGAACTTCTCAATCTAAAGAAGAAGCTTCTATCCTCTTCGATATGCACACATGAAGGGCGACTTTTGTCGCTAAAAGTCGAAAATATAGAGTATAGTATCGTCATCAGTAAATGTTTTTAAATGGTTCGAAGAGAACATATTTGTGTTAAATAGATCATACTCATCACCAATAGGGAGTTCTACTCACGAGGTAGCGTCCTCTTGAAGAATACTAGAAGGAAGATGTTGGCGGCCAGAGAAGATCTCGTAGATAAGGCTTCTGAGATCGCTAGGGAAAGAGGTACCCTTTACGATTATGTAAATGAGACTCTTCAGGAGGCTATTAGGGCCAAATCTCTAGGTTTGATCTTGAAAGAGATTATAGATGAGCGTTGGATCCTTGAAGCGGCCAAGGATGCAGGTTTCACACTTGTCTCTGAGAGGCTCTGGTTCGACATTGTTGAAAGAGTGTATCAACACTGGGGGAAGCGTTGGATGAGAGAGCTATGGTATGAGACTGGAAAGTGGTACGGCAGATACTATGGAGACCTAGACAAGTTTAGGGACGTGATAAAGAAGATCATGTGGGACTTGTCCGAGTTTGAGATCTCTTCTGAGAATGGGATACTTATCGTGAGATGTATCAGCCCCAAGTTCTCGCATTCTTATTCCGATCTTTTCAGCAAGTTCTTAGAGGGCGCCCTCAATGTCTTCGGATACGATTTCATTGGCGGAGATGTCTTGAAAGGTGTGATAAATCTCAAATTTAGGGAGTCGAAGGGCGATTAGATGCCTAAAGGCGTTAGAAAAGGTAAGAAGCTTGTTCCGGCTCCGGAAGATTTATTCTCTAAACTAAGCGAGGCCGCTAACGTTGCGGGTAAGCCCTTCTCTAGTTATGTTGCCGAGGCGCTTGAACAGGTTGTTAGGGCTCATGAGATGAATCGTTCGCTGAAAGAGATCGTTGATTTTTACGAGCTTATGATGATGCAGAAGGAAGCCGGGCTAGTCATCACACCTTCGGAGACGCTGAACAACCTCATTGAAAGGCTGTATCCTAAGGAGAAAGAGTTGCTCCAGACGATATGGTTTGACTCTGGGAAGTGGTATGGAAAGTATCTACTTGTGAAGATCAGAAATGAGGATCAGGTCGAGATGTTCGGGGAGATCTTGAAAGTCACAAGCTGGAACTTAAAGGATGTAGAGTTCAAAAAGGATGCGAATGGTGTCACTTTCAGGTGCATCTCTTTCACGCTCTCGCTTGAGAATACTGTCTTGCTCATGAAGTTTATTGAAGGAGTTATGAATACGCTGGGCTACGAGATGGTGAATCAGGACTACTTGAGGGGCATGATCCACATGGAGTTCAGGAAATCTGAGAAGGATTGAACCGAGATCTCGGACTCTTCAAGCTTCATGAACTTACTATCTGCATCAGGGCTTTCATGTAACCAATTGAGAAGGCCCGACCTCTGTGTCCCCATGGCGTGTCGTCCACTATCCTAGGGGTGTGATCATCTATGACCGGCCCGTCAAACCCAACCTCTTTGTATGCTTTCATGGCTTTGAGCATGTCGGTGTCGCCCTCGTCTATGAAGGATTCCGCAAAACTGGGAACTGTTCCTTTGACGTTTCGAAAATGAACGTAGAAGATTTTTCGCCTCCTACCGAAGTATCGTATCGCCTCGATCACATCTACTCCCATCTCGGCAAACGTGCCTTGACAGAATTCAAGGCCGTTACAGTCGCTCGGAACTATCTCAATCATTCTCTCGAACGCTTCAAAGCTTCTGAATATCCTAGCAATGCCACCCAAGGAGGGAACCGGCGGGTCGTCGGGATGAAGTCCCATCTTCACGCCCGCCTCTTCAGCACATGGTATGACGGCTTTGAGAAAGTAGGTGAAGTTATCCCACATCTTCTCGTCACCGATCTTTCCCGCGGCGGTTAATGGAGCATCCTTCACGAGGTCATAGTCAAAGCTGGTTACGTGAGCACATCCCCGTCCCGGAGTCCAAAGGGAGGTTCGCCAGACGCCCAGTGGCATCCAGTGGTATCCCAATATTGGGATGCCAGCCTTACCCATGTTCTTCAGCGTCTTGCACCAGTTTTCGATCTGCTCGTCACGTCCTGATTGTCCCAACATTGCTTTTTCATAATAGCTTTGAGGCATGTTCTCGATGGCTGCTAGCTTGAGTCCTGTTGACTCGACTCGCATCCTAAGGTGGAGTAGGTCCATGAATTCCCAATATCCGTTTCCACGGAGCTCAGGTGTATGGACGATGATGTCGGTTACTCCAAGTTGCTTTGCAAACTTCAACTTCTCATCTGTTACCTCGTGGATCGCGCCTAAAGCAAGTCTCATCAAAACATCCTCCTCGACAAGACTGCTATCACACATCCCATTTTTTAACTATTCTATTTATGATAGGGAGGAGCCCTGCTGTAAAATTTTCTCTTGTAGATATGAATGATGAGGTTTTTATATACTGTTGCTTGAAGCGTATATAAAAGAGTGTTTATATAATCCATAGATAGTGAGCGAGAGAGATTTTTCACCAAATTGGGATGGAGGAAGGTGAGGGTGAGATCGGGAAAAATGTTGGCTACGGCTACGGCGCTATTGCTTCTGATCGCTTTAGGTCCCGCAACTTACGTGATTCCTGTTGAAGCATTAGTGGGAGGAGGCATATCTATCATTGAGCCTGACACAGCAGCTCCCGGAGGAGCAATCTGGGTGGATGCCTATGACTTGAGTGCTACAGGAGGCACGGTATTCTTCTACTTGAGTAAGGACACAGACGCTGAAATCTCAGCTGGGGATGTGTACGTTACGAGTATGGATAAGACAGATGTCGTTGGCGAATTAGTCACGCTTTGGGTTCCATCAACTATTGCCGAGGATGAGAGCTATTACGTGAAGGCTACAGATTTGAAGGGGACAGGCAAAGTTTGTGTCACTTCAAGTGAGACTTTCGATGTGCCTTTGGAGTGGCCGACGGTCACCACCGACCCGACTGAGGATGTTGTTGGGTCAGAACCTACAATCGAGGGTGAAGATGCGGACGACTATGTCGAATTTGAGTTCTACTGGGACGAGTACAAGGATGCTGCCGACTACATTGGAACTGTTGAGGACGGAGAATTTACGGTCGAGGACTTCGCTATTCCGCACGGGTTCGAGGGAAGCCACAAGATAATAGTGCTCTACTATGACGAGGATGGCGACACGCTCTCTACAAGCGTAGATTTTGCGATTGAACCTGATGTAGAGATTGATGTACTCAGCATTAGAGCCGAAGAGACGCAGAGTTTCACGATAACAGGAACCGGATTCCCAGAGGGCACAGTTGATGAGGATGTCATAGAGTTGGTTCTCTTAGACTTCAAGACAGGCGCTACAAAAGACAGTTGGGACACTACCCATGATGAGGTCGATGTGAGCGGCGAAGAAGGCACCGAGGGTGATCTTGAGGTTGAGGTCACGGTCCACGATGTGAAGATCGGGATCGCAACCCTAAAGATCAAGGTAGATGGTAAGACAAGGACCTTTGAGGATGTCTTTTACGTCTCAGAACCAACAGCAGTAGAAGACTTCACAACAATTACGCATGGAAAAGCAAGTGCAACAAAGGGCGTTGTAGGCGACGGGGTTACCTTCTCCTTCATAAATCTGCCTGCCGACGCCATGATTACGATAGGATGGTGGGGCGCGAATGTACCGTACCGGGTAGAGGTCGACTTAGATCTAGCGGACGAAAACGGGGCTGCGGAAGGAACGTGCGTAGTGGGAGACCTTGATGGCGATGGAGAGGTCTACATAGACCCAGAGGATATCGTGGCGAGTGAGGGCATGCCTGGAGGCGAATACAGCGTAATAGCTATTGTCACAGCAGACGGAAAGACAAGGTGGACGAAGATAGGCAAATTCGAGGTTCTGCCGGAATTCAAGGTATGGAACCCCGAGGAAGACGAGGAGCTCGAAGAGGCACAGGTAGGAGACAAGTTGGGGCTTAGAGGAACAGGGTTCCCAGGTGACTCAACGATCATGACATTATTCTTTGCAGGCGAAGAGTTGGACTGTGAACACTTTGAGACCCAGAACAAAGGGGTGTTCCTAGTCGATCAGGATGAGGACGATGAGCCTCTGAAGCTGCCTCACGTCAGCGGTGGAGGCAAATCCGTCGCAGTAACCGTTGAGGGTGAGGACGTTGAAGGCGGGAAGATCGAGGCCAAGGGTAGCCTGATTGTTAACCCGAAGCTCTTGGAAGAAGACCTTGACGAAGACGAGGACGGCGAAATTGACTGGGAGGTCGGCGTCCTGGATCCAGAGGGCGAATGGGTCGACTTTGCAGAACTACCTGCAATGTTCCCAGGACACCCCTTGAAGATAACCGGCTTCGGCTACTTAGCTGGCGAAGCGGTGACCGTGAAAGTTCTCGATGCTGACGGCGATCTCATCGGTACGGCCACAATAACGAGTGGGGAAAAGGGCGATTCCAGGGGTGACCTAGAACTTGTCGTCAAGCTCCCCGTTCTTAAGGCTCTCTATCCCACAGGTGAGGCGGACGTAGACATTGAGGTCGCTGGTGCGACAGGCACTAATGAGGCCTCTATTGATATTGATGATTTCAATATCGCTGCGGCTAACGACGAGGAGGCGATGCTCTTCTTCGGCTTAGAAGATGACGGCGACCT
>CAZQDW010000148.1:3367-4937 GCA_964592315.1 uncultured Candidatus Bathyarchaeia archaeon | reverse complement strand
AAGGCAGGGTCGAAGGTCAAACCAGATATGTGGGAGGACATCGTCATCTCGGAGGAGCGCACAGGTTATGGGTATCGACTAAAGGGGCGGGTGAACGATATCGGGTATCAGTCAATAACGACTCCGAGCACCCTCATGGGTCTGTATGAGGGGTTAACGAGATTCGGGACGGTTGACCTGAAGAAAGCCTTAGCTGCGGCGATACACTATGCGGAAAAGGGTTTTCCCTTCGACGGAGAGAAGTCAAGGTCATGGGGATTCAGATCCGCTCCTGATCTTCCCACCTTTGCGGATAGGCTGAAGGCGACGAAAGCGTCGGAGGAAATCTTCCTCAAGGAGGGTAGACCCTACTATCCCGGCGAGGTCTTGGTTCAGAAGGATCTGGCTGAGACCTTGAAGAGGGTCTCAAAAGAGGGGGTGGAGGACTTCTACTCAGGCGAGATCTGCGACAAGATGATAAGCGACCTAGAGGAGCACGGGAGCTTCTTGACGCGGAGAGACATCGAAGACTACAAGGTGAAGATATCTGAACCTCTCTTAGCTGAGTACAGGGGATACACCGTGTCGACCAATCCTGCACCTGGCGGAGGCATCACCCTAATAGAGATGCTCAACATCCTAGAAGAATACAATCTCAGCAGATACGATTGGAGGGGAATCGGCGAGGGTGCCGATGAATATATGCACCTAGTTGCCAGCGCCTTCAAAGCGGCGCAAAGAGATCGAGCGGAGTTCGTCGGAGACCCCATGTTCGTGGATGTCCCGACCAGCAGGCTCATCTCTAAGGAGCATGCTGCGGAATGGAGGGAGCGCATTGACAAGGGAGAGAAGATCAGCATCCCCAGATGGGCGCCCCGAGAGGAGCCGTCGACGACCCACATATCCGTCATCGACTCCCGAGGCAATGCCGTCTCCTTAACCCATTCCCTAGGCAACTCTTCGGGCGTAGTGACGCCGGGTCTCGGGTTCCTGTACAATAACTGTATGAACTGTTTCAATCCTCGACTAGGGTATCCGAACTCCATCGCACCTGGCAAGAGCAGGAGCAGCGGGATCACGCCGACTATCGTCCTCAAGGACGGTGAACCCTTGATCGTTATAGGAGCGCCTGGTGGAAACAGGATAATAGGGGCAGTAGCTCACGGTATCATAAATATACTTGACCATCGAATGACTCCTGTCGAGGCGGTCTATGCTCCAAGATTCGATTGCCAATGGTTTGACACTGTCGATGTCTCAAGGAGGATACCCTCCTATCTCTGTGAAGCTTTGACGAAGAAGGGGCACAAAGTTGTTAAGAGCACCTTCGACTATGAGCCCTATGCTTTATTACAAGCGCTATACGTGGACAGAGAACACAGAAGAGTCCTAGGAGGGTCCGACCCCCGAGGGGGCGGAGTAGCCCTATCCGAGTAAAAAACATAACACAATACAAACATCAGAAAGAGGTTTCCGAGTAATCGATTTTCTTTATCCCAGTGGTAAAAACGTTAAGGATCAAGCCCTCAAAAATGACCTTAAGATGTTCCTCTAGAGTGGAAGCTGCGCATATCTCATGCTCAAAATCTGC
>CAZQDW010000148.1:0-3357 GCA_964592315.1 uncultured Candidatus Bathyarchaeia archaeon | reverse complement strand
CAAATGTATGATTCACTTAGTAGTTTAAATTTTCCGATAGAAGAAGCTTTTGACCTAAGAACCGTTTTTGTTAGTCGGTTGATTTCAGGGAGGTAATCAATCATCCGATCGATCGAAGAGAGCTGAGAGGTTTCGGAATGTACTCTGGGTTTTTGGAAACTACTGCCCGCGCGCCTTGAAGTATGTGATCAATACACCTAACTGACTCTTCTAAAGTCTCAACCTGACAATCAAAGTCGGTATTAAATTTATGGATAATAGATGGATCAGCGCCTTGCCAACCATAGATACTCTGGTCGTCATCTCCTACAACGAATAATCTTAGAACTTGCCGAGAAAGCAGCTGTATCGATCGATCGTGGTTTGGCTTTTGCAGGTCTAGGAATAATCAGTAAGCTCTTTGAGTAGGGCGTTCTCCCATCTTATTCTCCGTCTCTAGGTTTTTCTTCGTCTTCGAAGCTGAATACTTCCTCGCGCGCGGTTCGACGATAGTACCATTGAGGAGACAAGATCGATCGTGAGAAATCCCTCATAGTATAAGCTATACGTACGCTTGGTGTTCTCCGAGAGCTTCATTTTCTCTAATGCGATCGATCGAAGTCTGTTGATTCTGCTTTCTAAAGTGGATAAACCAGATCCCTAAGCCTAGTATCGGCAATGACATTAGAATCAGCCACTGTCCTGCGGGCTCAAGAGGTCTAAAGGTCATCTTTGTTCTATCTAGAACTCTCATACTAAGGCTGAGAGTCTCCCTCTTGGGATTGCTGATTTCGACCTTGAAGACTCCAGACTCAGTCACCTGCCGCGTGAACGATACAGTTGTAACATTGGTCTGAGCCCAGATCAGGCTTCCCTTTGGATCTTTGATCTTCACGGAGAAGGTGGGAAATTCTGGTGGCTCCACTCGACCAACCAAAACTGAGTTGATGCTTACCTCAATCTCCTGCCCCTTCTGAGCAGTGAAGTCCTGTGTCACCAATCCCAAAGGTTCAACTGACAGGCTGCTCGAGGCTATCTCATCGTACTTCCTTGTCTCAACGGTCGGCGATAGCCACATACACCACATCGCCGAGAGGAGGATGACGGAGGCCAGGGTCAGGGTGATGGCTCCACTCGACTCTCTCGATGGATAAGGACGCTTCACAACCAAGAGTAGTATCAAGACGAGTATAAAGGCTCCTCCAACGGCGAAAACGGCTGAGAAGATCATGACTAGAGAGGAACTATCCAATTCCATTCCTACTTTATCACATTGGTTTTCTCTCGAATAAAGATACCTAATATCCACAATGCTACACGGTTTTCTCCCTCTCATCCAAAGGGGGTATGAAACCATTGCCGAAGAGAACCTTTTCAGAGATATCGTTGCCGATGAACCTCCTGGTGAAGAGGAGACCTACGATCAGCGGGACCGATCGATCGAAAACCGACTTCATTTTGAATCCATAGAATTGACTGATTGGGCAATCATTTATGTTTTTGAACTGGGAAATTGTTTTTGACACCGTTCGGACAAGTTTTCCATGACGTTCGATGGATCTGCTCTAAGTGTTTCCGATGTCGGGATGCCCATACGGAACAAAGAGCGTTCGTGCGAACGTAGAGGCATCAGTCGAATGTCCCCGCTGAGCCACTTTGGACAACCACCGATCGATCCGATTGGCCTTGGCTATCGGAGGCGGCTTCTCCTATAACCGATAGAAAAAAAGGAATTTTGCGGGGGATATCTCCACTAAGCGGCTGGTTCGAATCCCCCTCCGCACTTTTTAATGAACTCTCCCTCACTTTTTGTTAATTCCGCTTTCTGATGATCTTAATGTCCTAAATGTCGCAGAATCACCCAAAGCTAGACTCACAACTGGTATGCCTCTTCTACCCTTTTTATGACATTCGCTGTATATTCATCGTACGAGAAAAACCTAATTGGCATTCCTACACTTTAATTGGATTAATCATGCGAGCGCACGCGACTTAGGGCGATTGTGCGCCAGGTTTCAAAGAAGGTTGCCGGGGTCTCTATCTGCGCGCTCTCGGGTTTTCGTACTAGCGTCAACGCTCCGCTCGGACAGGTCGAGACGCACAGCCCACAACCAATGCAGCGATCGGTATTCAGCTTGACGCGGTCTCCCTCTGGAGTGATGGCCTGCATCTGGCACCGTTCTAGACATTTATAACAGCCT
The DNA here is from genome assembly GCA_964592315.1 of uncultured Candidatus Bathyarchaeia archaeon. Lineage (GTDB taxonomy): Archaea > Thermoproteota > Bathyarchaeia > Bathyarchaeales > WAQA01 > CAZQDW01. The sequence goes on along the minus strand of CAZQDW010000148.1, from coordinate 1,177 downwards.
TGGCAAGTTTCTGGTTCAAGCTTGGCGATGAATGAGCTGGCGACAGCTTCGGAAGGTTTAGGATGACGTTGGAGCCCTGTCAGAATACCACAGCAGCAGCCACAGCAACAGCAAATGGCGGCGACAAACTTGGAATTGGTTGGATTGAGTACCAGATTGGCTTCGTTAGCCTTGGCTAGAATCTCATAAACCTCTGACCGGTCGATGGAACGGCCCCGACCAGTCCGAACGTAAAAATCCGCGAAATCGCCGAACATCAGGCAAGTCTCCTCGGGCGCATTACAACCCCTTCCTATCATCTTTGCTCTGCGCCGGCATATGCAGGGAGCTACAGCAAAACGGTCGTGGGCCTTGACCAGCTCATCAACTTGCTCGTATGTTAGTGCTTCTAGGGGAGGCTCTATGCTCTGACCGACGGGAATGGTACGCATCTGGGGGATGGTCTGTGGTTGTGGTCTAGGTTTACGCGTGCTCGAATAGTCGGCTAGATCCTGAAGAAAACCTTCACTCAGGCGGTTAACCTGGAACTCATAAATCCCGACGACGAATGGTGCAGCCTGGTACAGGGGGGGACCGTCTTTCGGTTGAACGGAAAAGATAAGCCCTTTATTGGACATTTCTCTGAGTCGTTGTTCCGTCTCGACTAGGGGGAGATTGGCTCTACTGGCGATGACCTGGGCCTCCTCAAGATCTAGGGTCAAATACGTAGCCAACTCTGCCTCTTCTGGCGTGAACAGCCTTCGCAGTAGGCGAAGGTCTGAACCGGTCTCGCTGGGAGCAAAACCACCTGGTAGGCGATCTAGATGCTCAGCCAGTTTCCGATAGCTTGCCTCGCTTATCATGTCCTCCTCAATGAGTATTGGCTTACACCCCTTAAAAATGCTTTACGCGTGCGTGGGTATTCGAATATTTAAATAATTGCCACGATGTTCTTGGTCATCAATCGATCTCGGTGTGCGTTGTACTGTGTGTTGCGCGCGTGATTGAACTCGACCTCTACGAGAAATCTATCCTCAATTCAGATACTGTGCCCACGTGAATCACCTAGAGAAACAATGTTTCGTTTGTGAAAGAAAGTATTCAAAATATCGTAATAAATTATCGATCGAATCTTTGTAAACAAAAAGGGGGGTCTGCTGGGGATATCTCCAGACTCTATCGGGTTCGAATCCCACCC
>CAZQDW010000147.1:1413-4983 GCA_964592315.1 uncultured Candidatus Bathyarchaeia archaeon | reverse complement strand
GCAGCGTCAGATGTGTATAAGAGACAGGTAATAACCTGTGCTCCATTTCTTCTCCTCATTATTTATTACTACTAGTATTCTTAAGCCTTCCTTAAGTAGACTAGTAGTCGTTTTCCCTTTGAATTTTTCTACGTGCGGCACCATAAGAAACAATACAGACAAAGAACATCGAAACCAAAGAGTCTACGTTGCTTGGAGTCAACTTGTGTCAAGTGTTTCTCCAGATTTTCGTTTCACCGCTCAACTAGAAAAAAGGTCCCTCTTCACTTTTTCCTAGAACCCAAATGAATTGACGCTCTTGGAAAAATCAACATTTCCCGATTTGATGGCAACCAATGCGACACGCAGCATCGTTATTAATGAAGTCGCGACATGCGTTTCCACGTTGTTGATTCTGTGAACTTTCACCATTTTTGGGGCTAACTCTTCCTTCAGCCTTGAAAATACTCTCTCTACGGCTCCTCTTTCTTGATAGAGAGATTTCCAAAGATCCACGTCACGTTTTATCGGTAGGTAGTTTCTAAATTCTCTCGCTTCGCGTTTCAAGTTTCTTCTATTCATGGCGATTATGGGTACTGAATGGTATATGTGGCTAATCACATAGTAATTGTCTCTTGAATCATAGCCCGCATCGGCGACGACGTATTCAAACTTTATTCCACTTCTTGCGATTTTACTGAGTAGGGTAAAACATTCTTGGCTGTCGTAAACGTTTGCTGGTGTGACCGTAAAAGCTAGTGGTAGTTCTAACTCAGCATAGCAGGCTAGGTGAACTTTATAGCCGAAGATCCATTCCTTGGTTGTGCTGTATCCCCACTTGGCATCTGGGTCAGAATTCTCTCCGTTATTCCAGTCTCTACAATAGCCTTCAAGAAATGTTGAATCTATCGCCATGATCCTCCCTACCTCCTGACACTCTCTTATCTTAGCAACTAGCTCATAGAATGTTCGCTCAAACACATCAGCTCCTAAACGTCTAACGAACTTGGAGAAAGTGTTGTGAGCTGGAGCTTTATGGAAGCCGCATAATCCGAGTAAATGCTCGTTACTTTCTAATAGTTTGACGAGTTTTCTGCGAGAGTCGATCTTCCACATCTCCTTCAGAAGTAGAGCTTTGAACATTGCCTCCAAATCTATCGTCATTGCCCATCCATTGAGGCTATATTTGGGCATGAGTAGAGGCCAAAAGGCAGAGAAGTCTAGACTCTCAAACAAGAGCTTTAACGAAAGACTTTTATCGTTTTGAATCATTTCGTTATTGGCGTTGAAACTCGGTCGCACGGGAATCAACTCCATCCGGAGGGGCGGCAAGCCTCAACCTCTGGATTATATAGTTTCCACATGGAAGTTACAATAAAAAGTACATAAATCTTTCTAACCCGTGAACAGCCTAATCACTAGAATGATACGCCATGTTGTGAGTCAACTGAGATAAGTCTTGAGTGCGGTTAGAATCGCGCTCTTCATGTTCTTTGTAAGGAGAACCGGATGAGCAAACGTTCTTTTCACTTTTTCTATCTGTTCGCCTTGTACTTGAATCCTGCTAATATCAATGGGACCTAAACCGCTCCTATAAGCTCTCCAGAGCACGTCAACAGCGTAGGGATTTATGCCCATAACGTTACAGCAAACGGCATCTACAGCTACGGGATTGATCCCCGAGACGACTAGGTTGAGTTGAACGGGCTTCCCCCAAACGGGTCCAAGTCCCTCCATCGCGACGACCCCGTCCACGATGATCATGTCTTGAGGAAGAGTTCTATTTATGTAGAGAAGTACATCGGTAAGGTTTTTGTGGAACTGCATCTTCTTCTTGTTAGCCAGAACTCCAAACATGTTCTTCATCGCGATGCTGATGAAAGCATTCTCGATGTTGCAGGTCTTTATCTTGGGCACATTGATTAGGTAGTCGGCTTCAAGGACAACCTTTGGGATTCGGACGGTTAGATCTGAGACCTTATGCTCCTCGAACTCGTCCTTGCTGAGGTTGAGGAATTCAGCTCCGCAGTCTTCTATCATGCCTAACATGCCACTTTTTTTTACTCGTTCGTCGCCTGTTCCTGAATTATTGTCCGACTCGACAACCAGAACGTTATCCGTCTTTTCCATGGCGATCTTCAATACAGCTTCGAGAACTCTAGGATCGGTAATCATCATGTTTTCAGTATTCTTCTTGAAACAGACATTTGGTTTGACAACAACCTTTGCGTCTTCTTTTATTCTTAGGCCTCCGAGAAGTGAAACAGCCTTTCTGACAGCCTCTTCAACATTGTCTCGTACAGTAACCAAGGAGACCGTAGATCTTTCCGGAGCCAACTTAGGTCCTTCATCAAAAATCCTTAAGATCTCGCCAAGAGTCTTAGCGAGGTCGAAACCACTCTCTACGGTGATTCTCGGCCCCGCCTCCCTATTAACGAGATCAGTAAAATGTTTATGCTCATTGAGATATGAGGGGTGATAACCCCTTAAAACGTCGAAATACTGACGTATGCGTCTACTCATCCTGATGGAATCGCTTTCGCCGTCTTTAAAGACGTCCAAATCGTATGGTCTCCTAAGCAGATCCATTGAAATGCGGCCGGATTCGCCGATCAGATCAAGTCTTAAAGTTGGTAGGAACCCGGACCATGCTGCCGCAAGTTCGGCTCTAGCTCCACCTTGCAGCTCAGCTTCGACACTCACATCTTGAGCTCCTGTGCGGCCTTTTGAACGTGGTTTGACCGAGACAACCTTCAAGCAGGGACCTGCTACATCTTGGGAGAGGTATATGAGATGGGGAAGCTGGTCCTCGATAACGCCTCCTTTAGCCAGGCTGCGAAAATCAGTCTTTGCCTTATAAAAGTACAGGTTTGACACGGCACAGCCAGTCAAGCCCGTTACTCTGCCTATTCCCCCCTTTTTTACTATCTGGACGGCGCGGTGGAAACATGGGGTGAAGATGAAGTTGTGAGCTGGCATCAAGACCGTGAAGCGCGATGCCTCACTCTGTCTTTTCAATGCTTTTTTGATCGCTTCTATCTCTTCAGGTGATGTGGCAAGTGGTTTCTCACAGAGTACGTGCTTCCCGTTCTTAAGAGAGTTTATAACCATCTCAGCGTGAAGCTTTGGGGGAGTCAAAATCCAGACCGCATCAATATCAGGTTCTCTTAGTAGCTGTTGATAATTAGTATGTATTGAAACGTCTTCCAAGCCGAATTTTTCTGCCAGGGACCGCGCTTGATCACTGTTGATGTCAGCCAAACCCTTGATCGCCAAGTTAGGGAGTGATTTCACGGCTGGAAGGTGGCAGGTCTCCGCGACTGTTCCGCAGCCGATGATGCCGATACTGACTACTCCCAAACTGGACGCCTTCAATTCGGTTATGGTCAAAATCGTATTTAACCTTGTTCATCGACCTCGGCTTCTACTCGTGAGGAAATACAAACGATTAGGAAACAGTGTTCTAGCCTGGCGGCTTGACAGTTAAGGTAATGTTTCCGAAAGAGCTGTCACTTCGCGAGTTCCGTGTGATGGCAAATAAAGCTTTTATACTTCCGACAAGATAACCACAGTCGGTGTTGAAAATGGGAA
>CAZQDW010000147.1:0-1403 GCA_964592315.1 uncultured Candidatus Bathyarchaeia archaeon | reverse complement strand
AGGAAAATAGCAGCGATCTTTTTGATTTCATTGTTTGTCGTTATTGCGTTTTGTCCAGTGCCATCTGATACTGCTATCCCAGAAAGACAGGTCAAGCGAGACAGAAACGTCATCTCTCCGGATCTGGCGAAGGCAATAGCTTCCTTGGGACCTGACGAAAGCCTAAGGGTCATAGTAGTGATTGAAGGCTACGTTGGGATGTCGGAAGTCGAGCTTGGGCAAAGACGAGACTCTGTTACAGTTTCGCTGGCTGAGATCGGCGCAAAGGCAGTTCAAACTTATAAGCGCATGAATTTTGTCGCGTCTATGCTGAGTGCTGAAGGCATAAGGGCTCTCGCCAAACAGGATTGGGTTGCAGACATCAAACTTGACAAGAAGAGATGGGTTCCCCCGGTTCCAGACAAGAAATTGGTTGAAGAGTCTCTGAAGAGCAGAATCACACCCATGATGCCCTGGGTTCCACCTCACATTGGCGCGACGGAGGCATGGGCTTCTGGGATCGACGGCTCTGGCGTGACCGTTGCAGTGATTGACACCGGCGTCAACTTTGACCATCCCGATCTGGCAGGGACGGAATCTGGCTTCGAGGTAGACTTTACAGGCGAAGGTTACTTTGACGGTCATGGACATGGGACCTTCTGTGCTAGTGAAATAGCCTCGCAAGGCATAGTTGACTACACATTTGGCGGCAAGATCCTCGGAGTTGCTTATGGGGCAAACGTTATGGGAGTAAAGGTTCTGACCAGTGAGGGTTGGGGCTGGGACTCATGGATAATAGCTGGAATCGAATGGGCATGGCTACACGGCGCCGACGTAATTAGCATGAGCCTAGGCGGATTAGAGATTCCTAACGATGGTTACGATCCTATGTCCTTAGCCTTTGCTTGGGCTTATCAAGCTGGAGTCCTCTCGGTGGTGGCTGCTGGAAATGATGGGCCAGGTCATGGAACGTTGGGTTCGCCCGGCTCGTCGCCCTATGCTTTGACCGTTGGCGCTTCAACTCTCTTCCAAAGTCTTCCGGCACTTTTTGCTTACTGGCCAGTCATTGGTAGATATGGGGATCTTGTAGATGTAGAGAATGATCAGATGATTGATTTCACGAGTAGGGGTTCAGTAGCTTTTCCAAACATTCCTAAGCCCGATATATCAGCTCCAGGAGCCTGGGTAGTTGGAATATACTATCCAAGCCCACCTCCGTGGCCTGTAGAGGAAGCCTGGGACATCTGGTCGGGGACAAGCATGTCAACCCCCATAGTTGCCGGAACGGCGGCGCTCGTCCTTCAAGCGTTGAGAAACCGCTATGCTGATCCAATCTACAGAGACCCCAGTCAACTAAAATCTCTGTTGAAAAGCACATCGACCGACTTGGGCTACCATGTGTTAATGCAGGGATCCGGCAGAGT
>CAZQDW010000146.1:0-5020 GCA_964592315.1 uncultured Candidatus Bathyarchaeia archaeon | reverse complement strand
GATTTAACCGCAATGATGACTGCTGCTGGAGCTGCGAACGCTACGACATAGTTTAGAATATATGTGGCCCAGTAATTGAGCAGTGCGTGAATATTGCTTAGAGGGTGCCAGACGTTTGCACTAGCGGCAACTATTAGAGCAATTGTTGCTATGAGGAATGGAGTGACCTCCTTCGCTGTTATGCTTGTGATTCCGATAATTATCCCTAGGATCAGCATGACTAGAGTGACCCATCCGTTGACGTCTGCAACACTAGGTTCTCCGCTGTAGGCCATATAGCCGACCGCTAGCCCCATCACGATTGCTATTACAACGAAGAGGATGTAGGCCCATCGTGCTATCTTTTCCATTTTCATTTAAACTCACTGAAGGTTACGTATCTTTGCTGACATGTTATAAGTCTTACGCGCAAATGGAGTTAGCAACCTTACATCGTGAATGAATTTTGACCGAATCACCTAATAGACTATTCATGTGCGATGAAATTTTTCTGCAGTTTTACAACAGCTCCGCTATCCTTTGCCTTTGCGTAGCTTTCTAATCTTTCCTTGTTTATTTCCAGAAATGTGTGTCCCCATTTGAAGAAGGAGAGCAGTCGAAGGGCTTCCTCTTTAAACCCAGCGATGTACAAAGCTGCCACTAAGGCTTCGACCGTACTGAGTTTTGTGGGATTTCCGAAATTAATGGGGTTTCCAGCAACTAAATAAGGTAGGCATCTAGATGTTCCCCTCACATTTTTGAGTAAAGCTCTTTCAGCATGTTCCCAACTGAAGTCCAGAGCAACTAATCCAAAATTTTCGATGCGTTCTCTGTCGGCTGGAGAAAAAGCAATCTCTGAAAGGGGATTAAGCACAACAGCTCTTTTCGGGAGAAACTTGATTTGTCGCACCTGACGAATTAATCCATGACGCTTGAGTTTCAAAGCTGTGCATTTCTTAGGGTCGCACTGCCCAGCATGATAAACAACGATTTTAACCTGTTTCTGCACCAGCTCTTCGCACCTTTACGTGGCTCATAGGATCTTTTAGAACATGAGGAATCCAGTGGATAAGGTCTGTGGCAACCATGTGATAGCCTTTTTCTTCAAAAACGAAGTCTCCAGCAGCGCCATTAACAAAGGCTCCAGCAACAGCAGCTTCAAAAGGATCGGTTTGTTGAGCCAGAAAAGCACCAGCAATTCCTGAAAGCAGGTCTCCAGTTCCGCCGACGGTCATACCTGGATTGCCTGCAAAATTGAGTCTAAGACGTTTTTCGTCGGAAATTATGTCAACCGGTCCTTTCAATAGTATTACTGCACCCAACTCTCCCGCTGTTTTCTTCACTTCCGAAACTTTTTCCTCTAGAGCTTCTGGGAGCTTCTTACCAGTTAGTATTGCGTATTCTCCAACGTGGGGCGTTAGTACCAGAGGCACTTTTAATCTCCTTTTGAACTCTGCAAAGGCCTTCAGGCCATCCGCATCTAAAAGCAATGGTTTCGCTGCCCTTTCAACAGTCCTGACAACAGCTTTGACAGCTTCTCTGGTTTCCGGATGCAAACCGAGACCAGGTCCCAAGACAATCGCGTTAGCCATTTCTATGTATGGTTCTAAGGCGGGTATATTGTTAAGATTTAGGTGTTTTCCCTCAAGTTTTATGGTAATCAAATCTGGCGATATGGAGGAAATCGCATAGGCGGTTTTCTCAGGGGTAGCAACATAAGCCAAGTCAACGCCAGTGCGTAGAGCGGATAGGGCCACTAAGGCTGGAGCACCCGAAAATGTTTCGCTTCCACCAATAACTAGCAAACGTCCAAAATCTCCTTTGTGTGACTCGGATGGACGAGGCTTTGTCACAAGCAAAACGTCTCCCGGCCCTGCAAACTTTTCGAACTCTTTGGGCAGGCCTATTTCTTTTACAACTAATTCGCCAACGTGTTTTTTCGCGTTTTCAAGCCCCTTTTTCGTTTTATGAAATGTTATGGTCAGATTGGCTTCCACCGCATCGCCCAAAACCTCTCCAGTGTCAGAATCTACACCGGTTGGCACATCAACAGCCACTCGAAAAGCATCCAAGGCGTTAATTTTTTTGACTAGCTGTAAGATTGGCGGTTTCAGCTTTCCCTTTGTGCCTATCCCGAGCAGTGCATCAACAACTATCTCTGCGGTTGTCTCTAGTACGAGGGAGCTGTCAATAACTTCATGAATGGAAACGCTTTCCCTCAAGAACTGCAGGGCATTCCAATTTTCCAAAGCCGCCCCATGAGAGATTTCTCTGGCTTTTCCGGCAAGGATGACGGTGACTTTAAAACCCATTGACGACAAGTGTCGCGCAGCAACGAAACCGTCGCCGCCATTTCCGCCTAAACCACAGAAAATAGCAACAGATTCGTCCGACTTGAATCTTGAAGCAATCTCTAATGCCACGTGGTGTCCAGCGTTTTCCATGAGCTGAAGCTGAGATACTCCAAAATATTCGGAATTCAGCTCCAGAGCGCGCATTTCCCGGCTTGTGATAGAATCTCTTTTGTGGCTTTCCTTTAACATGTCGAAACCTAATAATTATTGTCCCAAATAGAAGATAAGAGTATTCTGCCGAGATCAGCTCTCTTGACGAGTCCTTACAAGACTAATACGCTTTATTTTGCATGACGCTGTCAGAGTTTCTAGTTTGATTCGTATTAGCCCAGCATCCTGTCGTATGTTTGGTCATATGATCGATCGATCGTTCAGAACCTTGGGCTAACTTTTCATATCAGTCTAGGTTGATGCTACGCAAAACTGCAGAGTTAAAACAGTGGATTTCACACAAATATGCAAATATAGCAGTTTCTTAGAGATCAGATATCGAAGTTTGCTCCTATTTGACTCGAAATAGACGAGGCCCACAAACACACACAAAACCCACACTCACTTTTGAGAGTTAAATAACACAGCAAAATATTTTAATGCACAAAACATTAACAATATGTGTGGAGAGTTAAATGCCAACAGCGTTCGTGTTGATAAATACCGAGATAGGTTCAGAAGCAGACGTACTAAAGGATTTGAAGAAAGTTGAGGGAGTAGACGAAGCCTTCGCTGTCTACGGAGTCTACGACATAGTCGCAAGAGTTAAGGCTGACACGATGGATAAGCTAAAGGAGACCGTAACTTGGCGCGTAAGAAGGCTTGACAAGGTTAGGTCAACGTTAACAATGATAGTTGTTGAAGAGACAAAATAGCAAGCACTTCCTCTTTTTTATTCACATTAAATAATCCTTCCAGCATTCATATTCTACTCTCTAATCTGCTGAAGAATGGGCTATTATAAATGACCAAGAAAACAATGCACATAGGACTGGACGACACAGACTCAACAAGAAAAGGATGCACAACGTACGTTGCCGCCCTTCTCGTGGAAAAACTGCAAGAGTTCAAAACCGAATTCATCGACTATCCAAACTTGATCAGGCTCAATCCTAACGTGCCATGGAAAACTAGGGGAAACGGAGCATTATGCATAAGAATACTGTATGATGAGAATCTTGAAGAGAGGATAAAGGAAGTCGTCATAAGCGCAGTGGAAGAGCATTCAGACTTGGAATTCAGGGGAACAGATCCAGGTGTAGTCTTCTTTAGAGAAGCGAAGATTTCAAAAGAGGTCAAGATTTTTGCTGAGAACGCGATAACTGGGATCGTAGGCCTAAAAGAGGCACTAAAGCTTCTGAAAAAGTTTGGGGCTGAGGCTGTTGGTTTCAAGAAGTGCAGAGGAATAATCGGTGGTTTGGCAGCTGTTGGCGAAACTCTTCAAGGCGATCATACGTATGAAATCCTTGCGTATCGCGTTCCAGAAAATTATGGCTCAAAGAGAAGAGTGGATGAAGACTCGATCTTTGAAATGGACAGGGCAACAGCACCCTACACTTTTAACAACGTTGACTTGGAAAAGGGAAGGGTCATCATTACACCGCGAGGACCAGACCCTATTCTTTTCGGCATAAGGGGCGAAAGGCCAGAAATTGTGAAGAAGGCATTTGAATTGGTTAAGCCTCTTGAGCCTGTGGAAAGATGGGTCATTTTCCGCACAAATCAGGGAACGGATGCCCACTTAAAACGGGTTGAAAAACTTGGCCAAATAAAACCATGTCATCCTGTTATTGCAAGAGGAACAGTGTCAACCGCGCCCAAGATAATTCCGCTAAGGCATATAATTTTCTCGATTAAAGACGAAAACGAACAAGTTGACTGTGCAGCCTACGAACCGACGGGCGCTCTTCGCAATTCGGCGAGGAAACTGGTTGTAGGGGATTATTTGGAAGTTTATGGTGGTGTTCGTAAGCCTTCAGAGAATAACCCTTTAACCATAAATCTTGAAAAAATTCGGTTGTTAAGGCTTGCACCTAAAATTGTGTATCACAATCCGTTCTGCCAGAAATGTGGCAAGCGACTGAAGTCTATGGGGAAAGATAAGGGGTTCAGATGTGAGAGATGCGGTTCAAGATACGTAAACCTTGAGAAAGTTGAGGTAAAAGTAAAACGCGAAATAAGAAAAGGTCTTTACATAACTTCAACGAGGTCTCAAAGGCATCTAACTAAGCCTTTTAGGCGTTATGGAATGGAGAAGCAGCACGCGAAAGTTGAAGGGCTTATTGAAAATTGGCATTTTCCCTAGGCTTTGCCCTCGTTCACTTTGAAGATTTCGCACAACATCTGATAAAGCTCATCCCCGCCCTCCACCTTTGAAAACAGTTCTTTCTCCGCTCTAAGGATGCGCCCCATAGTTTGATATGTCTGCCGCCATTCTAATTCTTTCCACATCATGCGGTAATTCTTCAGTTCAATCCAGGCTCGGAAAACTAAGACAGCAAACATGCCTAAGGTCAGCCCAAGATTTAATATGTATATGTTCGTTATGTCCGTGTTTTCACCTCCCTTATTGCCCGCATGCATCGTATCTTATTAGCAAAACACATTTAAATCAAATTTATGATAGCATAGACGAAAAGAAGGGTTCAGATGAGTGAAATCTTGTCCCCACTTGTTTACCAGTTGGGTATAGGAGG
>CAZQDW010000145.1:0-5072 GCA_964592315.1 uncultured Candidatus Bathyarchaeia archaeon | reverse complement strand
GCGAAGTGATTCGAACAATAGAGGAGATAAATGACAAGATAAAACGTGGCGACATTGTTGTTACGACAGCCGAAGAAATGATAAGATTAGCTGAGAGCAGCGGCATCGAGGTTGCGGCCAAAGAGGTCGATGTGGTAACTTCTGGAACATTCGGCGCCATGTGCAGCTCGGGCGCCTTCTTAAACTTCGGTCACGCCGATCCGCCTATAAAGATGACGAAGTGCTGGTTGAACGATGTTCCGCTCTATAAGGGGCTTGCTGCTGTTGATGGCTACTTAGGAGCCACATCTCTAAGCGAGACAAGGGGATTCGATTATGGCGGAGGACACGTGATAGAAGACCTCGTCTCAGGCAAGAAGATTGAGCTACGGGCTGAATCCTATGGAACGGATTGCTATCCAAGGAGGCACATCGAGACGACCGTCACCATTGACGACTTGAATCAAGCTGTCCTCTTGAACCCGAGGAACTGTTACCAGACGTACGATGCGGCTACCAACAGTACGGATAGAGTTCTCTATACCTATATGGGAACACTCCTACCGCATTATGGAAATGTGACGTTCTCCGGAGCAGGTCAGCTCAACCCGTTATGTAAGGACGGAAACTATGAGACGATCGGACTCGGAACGAGGATATTCCTCGGAGGAGGGATAGGCTACATTGTAGGCGAGGGAACCCAGCATAGCCCCCAGACTGGCTTTGGAACCCTTATGGTTCGAGGAGATCTGAAGAAAATGAATGACAGATACCTAAGGGGAGCAACATTCCACAAATATGGAGTAACGCTGTACGTCGGCGTCGGCGTCCCCATACCGATAATCAATGATAGGGTTGCGGCCACAGCATGCCTAAGAGATGAGGAGATTTTTGTGAACATCCGCGACTATGGCGTGCCAGTCAGACCTGACCGGAGGCCAGTCGTTAGACGCGTATCGTATAAAGAGTTGAGATCTGGAAAAGTCGTAATTAACGAGAAGGATGTTCCTTCGTCTTCTCTATCAAGCTATCAGATGGCGATAGAGATTGCTGAAGTCCTCAAGAAGTGGATAACGGAGGAAACATTCTTCCTAACGAAACCTGTAGAGCCTCTGCCAAGACATACGGAGTTCAAGCCCCTAGAACTCAGAAAGAGAGAATTGACGGTTCTAGACGTGATGAAGAAAGAGGTGTTCACGGCAAGCCCGAACGAGGAGATCGGGGCGGCTGCCAGAAAGCTCATTGAGAGAAGGATCGATCACTTGCCGATAGTGGATAGAGAATCTAAGCTGATAGGGATAGTTACCTCATGGGACCTGGCTAACGCAATAGCTCAAGAGAAAAAATGGTTGAATGAGATTATGACGAGGAGGGTAATTACAGCTAGAGCAGATGAATCGATCGATGTTGTTGCGAGGAGGATGAGCCAGCACAACATATCAGGTGTCCCAGTTGTCAATGAAACCAATCAGATCGTCGGAATCCTAACAACAGACGACATATCCAGAAAGGTGGTTGGGGGAATCGCGAAGTGAGAATGAAACTTATCTATTCACCAGAAGTCGTTGAAAAACCAATCCTGGCCGAAATCATACTGAGAACAGGAATCCCGATCAATATCCTCGAGGCAAAAGTGAACGCCCAGAAAGGCGAACTAGTTGTTTCGATCCCCGTAAGTGGAAAACAGCTTGACGATGCCATTAGGATGTTCGAGAAAGCGGGCGTCAAGACGAATATACTTGCAAGAACTCTCCAGATAGACATGAATAGATGTACATCGTGCGGCGCATGCGTCTCCCCTTGCCCCACGAAGGCATTGAGGTTCAAACCCGATTGGACTATAGAGTTTGACGAAGAAAGGTGCGTTGCCTGTAGAGTCTGCGTCGACGCCTGCCCCGTGAAAGTCATCACGGTACCCGGATGACTGAATGATTAGGCCTTGGAGAGAATTTGCACGTGAAGAATGATCTCTTCGAGTACGGCGTGGCAATTGAAGAATCGCGGATACACCTAAGAAGCGATGGCGAGAAGGCGATGATCGGATGCGTCAGCGATATAAGACGCCACAGAGAGGATCTGCTGGATTATATACGGGGACACCCAGACTTCCAGTTTGCACTGGAACCGGTCAGAATAGCCGGAGATGCTCCCAGAATCGTTAGGAAAATGGCACAATCCTCTGGAATCGCTGGTGTAGGTCCGATGGCTTCTGTGGCAGGAGCCCTTGCAGATCTGGGACTTGAATCCATGCTCAAATATGGTGCCAAAACTGCGGTCATAGAGAATGGGGGAGAGATAGCTGCCATAACAGAGCGCCCAATCTCTGTGAATATAGTGTCAAGCAACCTAGACATTTCAGGCAGAATTGGTTTCTACGTGACAAAGGAAGATTGTCCCATAGGGATAGCGACCAGTTCCAGCAAGACAGGTCACGCCATCAGCTTCGGAGAAGCCGACTCAGTGACAGTAATCGCTGACGAAGCCTCCTTAGCTGATGCGGCTGCTACGGCAATCTGTAACTCTGTTCGGGGCAATGACGTTCGGACTTCGATTCAGCGAGGGCTGATGAAATCTACTGAGATACGAGGAGTCAGAGGTACGCTTATACTTCGAGAAAACCAAGTAGGCTCAGCGGGAAGATTTCCCAAGATTGTCAAGATTAAGGAATGACGGTTGGTTCTGTGATCGTCCCGTTGGGACGAGTGGACATACAAAGCACTATTCAGATAGCATTAGATATTTCTGGCGCCTTTGGATATGACCCCAAAATCTTGACGAAAACCGACCTGTTTCTTAGCTCTTCCAGAGCTTCGGCGCATCTTTTCTCGCTTCGATGTCCTTCGAAGTCGAGGTAGAAGTTGTACTCCCACGGCCTCTGCTTGGTCGGTCTTGACTCAATCTTAGTCAGGTTTATTCCTCTAACGGCGAATTCACCTAGGGCTTGGTAGAGTGCTCCTGGGACGTGCCTTGTAGAGAAGATTATTGAGGTCTTGTCATCACCAGAGGGAGTCGGCTCAGTTTTGGACAAGACAAAGAACCGAGTGTAATTGTTCGGATTGTCCGCTACGTCCTTGGCCAGGATCCTCATCCCATAAATCTCTGCTGCCCTGTCTCCAGCGATCGCCGCCGCTTCAGCCATTCCTTTATCTTTGACCATCTTTACACTTCCAGCCGTATCATAGGTGGAGATCAGCTCGCAACCCAATTGTTCTAGGAAGTTCCTACATTGTGCCAAGGCTTGAGGGTGCGAATAGACAACTTTGACGGAGCTTAGTTGGGTTTCTGGACTGGCTATCAGGCAGTGGACTATCTTAAGAACTATCTCGCCACATACCTTCAGTTCGTGTTGCATGAATAGGTCGTATACTTGGTTGACGCTTCCCTCGATCGAATTTTCAATGGGGACGACGCCATACTCGGTCTCTCCATCATCAACACTTCTGAACACGTCGGAGAAATTCTTGCATGGCTTCGGCTGGGCTTCAGGACCGAAGAAACTGTATACGGCGCTCTCGCTGTATGCTCCAAGTTCACCCTGGAATGCAACCGTCAATCTGTTCGTCTGCTTCATGCATATACCTTTTGGCAATGGCGTATGTTGGCTATTAGGATACTAGGCTCGGGTTCTTATCCTTTACTATAGGATGTAATCTTCATCAAGAATTGTAATTCCCAATCGCCTTCTTTCTTTCTCTCCCAGTTTCTCCGTATTACACAACACCTAGACAAGCCTAGATTTCGGCTAACTTAGTCATCTTCTTTCTCCTTTTCAGCAGTTTCCTGATTTTTTCTCTGGAGAAGCGCATTCACTGCATTGGCAAGAGATTCGCATGCAGCTCGTCTGTCTTCGAGAGAGCGATCACACTCTTGGTTCTCAATCTCTTTCTGGAGATCTTGTATCTGCTTGATTACCAGCTGCTTCGTTCTCTCATATTCGTCTCGCAACCGCTCTTGTTCAGTAGTGAAATGTTGCACGGCTAATGTGAGTTCCCTTTGTGCAAGGTTCAGTCTCCGAGTTGCTTCTGCCTCTTTTTGCTCCCTAGCCTTCTTCGAGACTCTGAAAATGCCCGTTTTAATTCGAGCTATGCGATCTAGTTCTTCTCTGAGACTGTCAACATTGCGAGACAGACGATTGATCTCACGATCTTTCCGCCCCTCAATCTCCTTCATTCTAGTAGTATGTTCTTCTTCAATTCGTTCAAGAAGAGCTCTGTTGTCCGAGAGATTTTTGATAGCCTCATCACGAGAAACCTCCTTGCGCCGTGTTTCTTCAAGGCGAAGTCTAATATTCGACAGTACTTGTGAACGCTCCTTTGTGAATTGGTCATCTACGCTTATGTTGGGACTAGACTCAAACTCGGATAGAATGTCCCCTAAGTTAGCTAGCCAACGGTCGAAGTGCACATAAAACGGCGGAAGGGCAAATCTCTGGTTTCCCACGATACGTAGGCTGTTGAGAGTTCTGTCCACAACCTCTTCTGAAGTCGGAACATGCTTCTCCTCCGATACGGAGCGTCGACCAGATCGTTGTTTCTTTCCGGTAGCTTTGGCTTTAGCCTTTTCCTTTCTAGGCATTTCACCACGTCGGCGAAAGTCTCTCGGTGCCCTTGTCCGCGGTTGGTATACCATGAACAAAGTCTCCTGAATTTGAGGTATTTAATGCTTTGTGGAGTAATCAGTTCGTTTTGGTGGTTCGTCTCTTTCCCGTTCCTTTTTCGCTACTCAAATGCATACTCCCTCTACACACAACACGCACGCGCAATCGAAAAGATGAAACGGCGAAAAGATGAATGAACATGAAGGTAACCACAATGGGCTATTCGAAAAAGGACAGGGGACGGTGAGGTATGGTTTAGTTGAGTGGCTAATGTGTGTGCATGATCGTTCTAGCCCCTCTATTTTGATCCAAATGTGTTTTGTGTGGTTGTTTGTTCATGGCGCGCGCGCGATTTGAAGAAGATACTCTCCAGCATCTGAACAGCTCCTCGTTTCTCGCACCTCCTAGCTCCTATGCGAGAGTTTTCGGGAAGAGATCAAGCCCTTGATGAAAAATATAGCACATATCGCGATTCCCAATGTTAGGATGAGAATGA
>CAZQDW010000144.1:0-5075 GCA_964592315.1 uncultured Candidatus Bathyarchaeia archaeon | reverse complement strand
GAATACGTAGTTTCTGCCCCTTTTTTTGGGCAAATCTTTAATATGAGTACGATATGCTTAACCCACCAGATCACCCGAAGGTTATGAACCTTGAACATATTCGAGAAGATACTAGCAAGGGCATCCGGAAGGCAAGAAGTGACCCCCGGAGAAATCATCGAAGCAAACATAGACATGGCCATGATCCATGACCTCACAGGCCCCCTCACCGTCGATTCCTTCCGCAAGATCGGTGCAGAAAAGGTGTGGGACACAAAGAGGATAATCGTCATCTTCGATCACCTGGTCCCGCCGAGCACCATCAGAGCAGCGACACTGCAGAAAGGACTGAGAGAGTTCATTAAGGAACAGGGCATCCAGAGCCTCTACGACGTCGGTCAGGGCGGCATCTGCCACCAGGTCTTTCATGAGAAAGGCCACGCGAGGCCAGGAGAGCTTATCGTTGGCGCCGACTCCCACACCTGCACCTACGGCGCACTAGGTGCTTTTGCTACTGGAATCGGCTCAACCGAGATGGCGGCAGTATTCACCACTGGCAAGATGTGGTTCAAAGTACCTAGAGCCATGAAGATCCATGCCATCGGAGGCTTCCGCAGGTACGTGACTCCAAAGGACCTGATACTGAGGATAATCGGAGACATCGGTGAGGGCGGCGCCATATACAAGGGCATGGAGTTCACAGGCCAGACATTCACAAACATGAGCATCGACGGCAGATTAACGGTATGCAACATGGTCGTCGAGGCTGGAGCAAAGGCAGGCATAGTTCCTCCCGATAACAAGACTGTGGCCTACGTCAGAGCCAGAACAAGGAAAACATTCAAGCCAGTGAAGAGCGACAGAGACGCCACCTACGAGAAGACACTGGAATACGACATCAAGGAATTGACCGCGCAAGTAGCCTGCCCGCCATCAGTTGATAATGTCAAGCCAGCCTCTGAACTGTCGAATGTGAGGGTCGATCAGGTATTCATAGGCTCATGCACAAACGGCCGGATCGAGGACCTGCGGCTTGCCGCATCCATCCTTAAAGGAAGAGAACTCCACCGCGATGTTAGGATGATCGTCAGCCCTGCCTCTCAAGAGGTGTACAGCCAATGCCTCAGAGAGGGGCTGTTCAGAACATTCATGGAGGCCGGGGCGATCGTGACCAACGCTACGTGCGGCCCATGCCTTGGCGGACACATGGGGGTACTGGCTCCAAAGGAGGTCTGCATCAGCACCTCAAACCGCAACTTCATAGGAAGGATGGGAAGCCCAGAGTCTGAGGTCTACCTGGCCAACCCAGCCACAGCCGCAGCATCAGGAATAACAGGCCACATAACTGATCCGAACGAGCTTAGGAGGCGATGAAGATGCCGATATCCGGGAAAGCAATCAAGTTCGGGGACAACATAAACACAGACGTCATCATTCCAGGCAAGTATCTTGAGCTGATCGATCCTGAAGAACTTGGCAGACACGCGCTTGAGGGACTGGACCCAACGTTCGCGCAGAGAGCAAAAGAAGGAGTGATACTCGTAGGGGGCAGAAACTTCGGATGCGGCTCAAGCAGGGAGCAAGCCCCAATAGCTCTAAAGGCGGCAGGAGTTAAATGCGTCCTCGCTGAGTCATTCGCAAGGATCTTCTATAGGAACGCGATAAACATAGGGCTGCCAGCCCTAGAATGCTCAGGCATCTCAGAAAAAACTAATGAAAATGACTCGATCTCTATAAACTTGAAAGACGGAATTGTGGAAAACCACACTAAAGGAATCACCTTAAAGACCTCCCCTATGCCAGAGTTTATCATGAACCTATTAAAGGAAGGAGGCCTCATTCCTCATACAAGAGGCCTGATCGGCAAAAAATGAGAGAATATAGTATCGCACTTATGCCTGGCGATGGTATTGGCCCAGAACAGACTGAAGCTACACTGAAGGTTTTAGAAGCGCGCGCCAAGAGTATAAAAGAAAAAAAATACTAAGGAGAAAAGAAGAACGATGGGAAAGAAATACAATATCGCAGTAATTGGCGGTGACGGTACAGGTCCGGAAGTGATAGCAGAAGGATTAAAAGTCCTGAAAGCAGCTTCGAGTGAATTTGGTTTTTCGTATGATACGACAATGTTTGATTATGGTGGTGAGCGGTACCTGAAGACCGGAAAAACAATTACCGATGAAGAACTGGAAGGATTGAAAAAGTTTGATGCGATCTATCTTGGTGCAATCGGACATCCGGATGTAAAGCCGGGAATTCTGGAGCAAGGAATTCTTCTCAAGATACGATTTGCGCTCGATCAGTATATTAATTTACGTCCGGTGAAACTCTATAATGAAGCCTATTGTCCCTTAAAGGATAAAAAACCGGAAGATGTTGATTTCGTCGTTGTGCGTGAAAATTCCGAAGGCCTCTACAAAGGACTCGGCAGTTTTGAAAATAAAGGGACAAAAGATGAAGTAGCAATTCAAATATCGCACAATACACGGAAAGGCGTTGAACGCTGTATTCGCTATGCGTTTGAATACTGCAAGAAACGCAACAGCAAGAAAAAGAAACTCACGCTCTGCGGAAAAACGAATGTCCTGACATTTGCATGGGATCTCTGGCAGCGAACATTTGATGAAGTGAAAAAAGAATATCCAGACATTCAAACCGAGTATGTGAATGTTGATGCAACAACCATGTGGTTTGTAAAAAATCCGGAATGGTTTGACGTGATTGTTACTGATAATATGTTCGGTGATATTATCACTGATCTTGGAGCGATGGTGCAAGGCGGTATGGGTATCGCCGCGGGTGGCAATATTAATCCGGAAGGCGTTTCTATGTTTGAACCGATCGGCGGATCTGCACCAAAGTATACCGGGAAGCATGTTATTAATCCGCTTGCAGGGATTTGCGCCCTAGGGATGCTTCTGGAAAATATCGGTGAAGAAAAAGCCGGCAAGGCCGTTGAGAATACAGTGATTCGTCTTGTTCAGACTAAGATAAAAAGCCTCTCAGCAGGAAAGATGGGGTATACCACCGAAGAAGTCGGCGATATGGTTGCAGGCGGGTTATGAGAAAAACACGCGTGCGCTCGCAAATATTGGAAAAAACTTTGCCTTATTCGAGCCAGTCCATGGATCAGCCCCGGATATCGCTGGAAAGCAGATGGCTAATCCATGCTCAATGATCCTCTCATCAAAGATGATGCTTGAATACTTTAGTGAAAAATCGGGAGGCAAAGAATGGATTGAAGCTGCAGAGGCCATTGAGGAGGCCTTCATCAATAACCTAAAGTCAGGCGCCACCACTCCTGATCTTGGTGGAAGAGCCAAGACCCTAGAGGTCGGTGAGGCGATAGCAAGGATAATACTTGAGGTGTGAGAGATGAAGATCCAGGAAGGAACCGTCAGAATATTCGATACGACCCTGAGAGATGGAGAGCAGACCCCCGGTGTCTCACTTACCCCAGAGGAGAAGCTGGAGATAGCTCTCAAGCTTGATGATCTGGGCGTTGACACGATCGAGGCCGGGTTCCCCATAGTATCGGTAGGTGAGCTTGAGGCCACCAAGCTCATGATGAAGCAAGGCCTCAAGGCCAGTGTCTGCGGCCTCGCACGGACAAGTCAGAAAGACATCGACGCAGCCCTAGAGTGTGAGGTCCCATACATCCACGTATTCATCGCGACTTCAGAGATACATATGAAGCATAAGCTGCAGATGACCAGAGAGCAGGTTCTGGAAGCAACGACGAAGTGGGTAGCCTACACCAAGGATCACGGAGTCACTGTAGAGTTCTCCACTGAGGATGCAACCCGGACAGACCCGGCCTTTCTAAGCCAGGTGCTGAAGGCAGCCGAAGCGGCTGGAGCAGACATAATTAACATGCCCGACACAGTCGGGACCGCGACCCCTGAGAGTATGTTCCAGATGATATCCCAAGCAGTATCCACGGTCAAGATACCGATAAGTGTCCACTGCCACAACGACTTCGGCTTGGCCGTTGCCAACTCACTGGCAGGCATCAGAGCAGGAGCGCTGCAGGCCCACGTTACAATAAACGGGCTGGGTGAGAGAGCTGGAAACGCGTCTCTTGAGGAGTTCGTGGTTGCACTGCATCTGCTCCATAACAAGAAGACAAGGATCAACACTCAACTCATATACGAGGCCTCAAGGCTCGTCTCCAGACTGACAGGTGTGCCTGTGCAGCCGAACAAGGCCATAGTCGGGGAGAACGCCTTCGGCCATGAATCAGGAATCCACACGCATGGAATGCTCAAGAGCCCTCTGACCTACGAGCCGATCGATCCAGAACTGGTCGGGCGGAGGAGATGGTTCCAAGCTGGCAAACATGCAGGAGGCCACGGCCTCGCCGCCAAGCTGGCGGAAGACGGCCTCCACCCAACAAAGGAACAGATGAAAGAGATAACGCGGCGAGTCAAGGACATAGGCGACAAGGGAAAGATGGTGACCGACGCGGACCTCTTCGCTATCGCAATGGCTGTAATCGGGGGAGTCTCTGAAGAGAAGAAGATCATCGACCTGAAGAACATCACAGTCGTCACCGGAACAGCGCTTGTGCCAACGTCGTCCGTCAAGATAGTGGTCGATGGGAAGGAGTATGTTGCAGCAGAGACTGGGGTGGGCCCAGTTGACGCCGCCATAAGGGCCATCCACAAGATAATCGGCCCACTTGCCGATGTGAAGCTGAAAGAGTACCGACTTGAGGCGACAACCGGCGGATCAGACGCTCTGGCTGAGGTGCTCATCAAGGTGGAGGACCGTGAGGGCAATATCGTCTCAGCCAGGTCTGCCAGGGAAGACGTGGTTTTGGCCAGTGTCGAGGCGATGATCGAAGGGATCAATAAGACCCTGATAAAAGGTCGGATTAAGACCTCCAAAGACTAAACCCGACGTGCTTGACACAGCGTATTCTGAAGACTGGGCTGCCGTGACCGATGTGGCAAAGTACAAGATAGCCATCCTTCCCGGAGACGGGATCGGCAAGGACGTCATGGACGCTGCAAAGATAGTCCTTGACAAGATCAAGCTCGATGCAGAGTATCTTGAGGGTGATATCGGGTGGGAATTCTGGAGAAGAGAAGGCG
>CAZQDW010000143.1:0-5127 GCA_964592315.1 uncultured Candidatus Bathyarchaeia archaeon | reverse complement strand
GAATCCCTTTATGGATTTCTCCCCACCATGTAACGCCAGATCTTTTTCGGCGAATTTCTTCATGTTTCTCTCCTCAGATCCTTTGTGAACTTTGCTACAAGAGTCAAGTATCTCCCAGATTATGTATTTAAGTTTTTAGCGAGGTGTAGACCGAGATAATGACCACTAAGAGCATTAGCTACTGTACTCGTTCAAAATCCTTTGCACAGTCAATCCCAAGATTTTCCGTTTATCTTCATCGCTGATCTTGGCGTACAGAATAGGAGCTAAGCCAAACGGTCCATCTAAATCAGTAAGGTCAGATCCGTACACAATCTTACCAGAGTCGACTAATCTTAGGAGCTTTTCGATGTCACCGAACATCAACGCTGCGCACGTGCATTGGTAGACGTTCTTCCTCTTACGCAAGACCTCAGCGTATTCAGTTGAGTAATGCCCTATGACAAAACATGCGTTGGAGTACTTGGCAACTAGACCATCCAAGAATTGTGGGCTACCCCAGTAATGGTTGATCATTATCATTCTCTGATCGTCAGCGTACTGGAAAACTGGGCTGAAGTCGGTCCTTTCAGTTGTTGTACCTTGATATTCGCAGATGATCTTGATGCCTTTCAGACCGATCTTTCTACACCTTTCCAATTCTTGTATCCACTCCTCTGGATAGTTAGCATTGAGAGTAGTATAGCCTACTATGCGGTTTGGGTGTTGCTTAACTGCCTCTGCAACGAGGTCGTTTCCCAATGTGAAGTCGGAGTTCACTCCGGCAAAGGAGAATGTGCAGATCTTGTCTATTCCCAACCGGTCTAGATGTTCCAAAATGCCTTTGACATCGCCGAATGGAATATGGTACAGGTTGAAGTAGCCTCCAAGGTGAGTGTGAGCATCTATAACGAGTTCATCATCTATCGGCAATCCAGCCTTAGCCAACCTTAGAAACTTGCCTTTGACTTCAGTCATGGCGTAGAGCCTCCATCAGCTTGCGTAAATTCTTGCCAGCTACCATCTCTTTCTCCTCCTCAGAGATCATCGCATAGTTGACCATGCCTAGGGCACACGACGGATCTCGGATTGGCAGGCGGGTTCCGAATATGAGACGCTCTGCTCCAAACCTTCGACAGATCGATTCGACTGCGCGGAAGAGCCAAAGCGCAGAAAGCTCGATGTAGAGGTTTGGACACTTATCCATCGCTTGATAGAGACGCCTGTTTGTTCGAAACCTAAATTCGGTTATGATTACTGGAAGATCGGGATGTCTCCGACAGACCTCAACCACGGATCTCCAATCCGTTCGATCACTGTGGGGCATGAAAGAGTCAAAGTAGTCAATGATAACCGGTATCCTACGGTTCGAAAGTGACTCGAGGACCTCGCCTAGGCACCAGTCATCTAGGTCGAAGTGAAACTGTAATGGGAATAAGCGGGCAACACGAACATTGAACCGCTGCATCTCTTGCACCATAACTTCAGGAGGACTTGTTTCGCTAGGCACTGCTGGGAGAAGAGTCCAAACAGGATGAAGAAACGGAGTGTCAACCAACTCTTTCAATGTCAGCTGGTTTCCTATTTGAGGGCTGTTCTCCATTGAAACAGCATGAAAGACTAGGGCCTCTGAAATTCCATAGTATTCCATCTCTCTGAGCAATCGTTCCTTAGTGTAGAAAGACCCCGGGCGAAACAGGTTATATCGTCCTATCATGGAGTTTGCGTCGAAGAATCCAACAACCTTTGATGCCTCGCTTTGTTCAGCAAGACTTCTCTCGTAAGGGACTGCATCTGGAATTTTCCGGTCACCAAACCCTTTCACGGGAATCTGTGCACGTCTACTCCTCCGGACAGAGTTCTTGTACATTTCCGAGCGCGCACCCCCAAGAAATTCCTTCGCAACCACCAGTCTAACGTTCAATGCATTCGAATACTTAAGTCATAGTCCGCGAACTCCGAAAATCCCGAGATTCACGTTAGAAAGGACCAAAACGCCCGAAGAGGAGGAGGCAGATTCCATCATTCCCAGTAGAACTGTCTCGGCGGTGAGCTTGCACCCTATCTGGTCACCGTTGTCCGAAGAGGCAAAAAACTGGTCAAAACCGAAACAATATCCACCTCACTATTCTGGGTCGACGGAAAGAGAACCCTATTGCAAGTCGCAAATCTGGTGGAACTTGAAACGGGCAAATGCGACCTTAGAGCATTAATTGAACAGTTCAAAGTCCTGGAGAGGTACGCGTACGTGTACGTCAAGTTGAGCCGTTTACAGTAACATGCTAAGCGCTATAGCACCGATGGAATATAACCAGAGGAGGTAGATTCAATCAGTTGTCCTTTCCCAATTGACCCTAATGCGCACATTCACGTCAGTGAATGCGATGCAGCAATTCAGACCTTTGGCCCCTTCGTCGAGTATGATACCAAAGTAAGCTAGGGGCTTTGCCTCTTTTCACCTATCTCTGTTAACGCGGTCGTATCTCAGGTCTGATCACTGTGGACCTTACATCCGTCCTCGATTATGTTCGTAGGCCTTTCGTTTTTCTAGTCTCGTCGTCCCGGCTACGTCTGACGGTTTTTAGTTAGGAAAAAGAGTTCGTTGTTTCCCTTTCGCATGGACCGGTCTGATGTAGGTATGGCCTATACAGTCTTATCAGCTCATCGTCTCTCTTGGTAGTTATCTCATGAATCTTCTCTTTAGTCCATGTGTAGAATCCTGTCTCCGTTTTTATGCCAATATTCCCCTTTTTCACCATCTCTCTTAAGATTCCAGCTGGTTCCGAGGACTGATCTAGGTACTTAAGCAAACGACTCTGAACCTCCAAGAAGAGGTGTACTCCATTCAGATCGGCGATCATCAATGGGCCTAGAATAGAAAGCCTCCCCCCGAAGGTTAACATAACCACTTTGTCTATGTCCTCGGCAGTGGCCACCTTCTTATCCAGAAGAGAGAAGATTTCTCGATACATGGCGTGTTGGATCCTGTTGCCTATGAACCCCGGAATATCCTTCAGGATCCTCGCGGGGACTTTGCCAATTCTTTCCATCAATTCGCAAGTCGTTTGGAAGGTTTCCTCGGATGTAAGATCCCCCTTCGTCACTTCAACGAGCGGCATTATATATGGAGGGTTCCAAAAGTGGGTTCCCACAACCATTTCCGGCCGCTTGGTAGCTGATGCGATTTCCGTAATGCTCAATCCAGACGTGTTGGTCGCCAGTATCGCATTCTCGGGGCATACAGACCCAAGCGTTCGGAAGACCGATTGCTTAACACCCAGGTCTTCTGGGACAGCTTCGACAACAAAGTCTACGTGTGACGTGACGTCCTCTAATTTTGTCGAAGTCACGATCTTTGAGATTGCTCTCTCCACAGCGTCTCTGGGGATAATCCCGTGTTCCATAAAACGAGTTAGATTTAGACTTATGTTTTTGAGGGCTTCTGAGAGAGTTTCCTCCCTTCTAGAGACTAAGGCTACTTCGTAACCTTGTTGTGCGAAGACCAGGGCAATTCCGCTTCCCATGATCCCCGCGCCTACAACCCCAACTCTCCTTATGTGATGGGCATCCATGTTCTCACCCCGTTTCCCTATTGGCCAGGAAATATTTATGCCTTCAGGCGTAACCTTCAAGCTCGGTACAGTTATTGCCTAGTTTGTTGCCCCTGAAGTCATGAAAGAATATTCCAGATGCGTTGAGTCAACTAGCTTGTTTGATCTCGTCAGTTAGCAAGTCAAAAGCCTTAAATCTTAAGGTTCAAAGATAGACAGCCGATGAGACATGATCGCGACAAGCCACAGTGACCAACTGAAGAGAGACGACATAAAGTACGTGTGGCACCACTATGCACAGATGAAGGAATATTCTGAAGAACCACTTGTGCTCGAAAAAGCGGAAGGTGTTTACGTTGAAGACATAGAAGGCAGAAAGTACATAGATGCTGTTTCAGGGGTTTCTGTTGCCAACATAGGCTATGGAAACCGACAAGTCATCGATGCCATGAAAAGGCAGCTGGATAAGCTGACATACAACTGCCTCCTTTACTCCTCTAGCATCCCAACGATAAGTCTGGCGCGAAAATTGGCTGAGATAACTCCCAAAGGCCTTGAGAAAGTCTTCTTCACGGACAGTGGCTCAGACGCTGTGGAGGCAGCCATCAAGATGGCAAGGCAGTATCATTACCAAACCTCGGCACCAACTAAGTTCAAAACAGTATCCAGATGGATATCCTACCACGGCTCCACAATTGGAGCACTAAGTGCAACTGGCCGTCCAGTTCATAGGCAACCCTTTGCACCTCTTCTGCTTGACTTCCCCCATATACCGCCTCCATACTGCTATAGATGTCCCTTCGGCAAAGAATATCCCAGCTGTGACCTTGACTGTGCACGATACTTGGAGACAACTATAAATTTCGAAGGTTCCGAAAACATATCTTCGTTTATCGCTGAACCTATCATAGGGCTCACTGGTGCTGGCATCGTGCCCCCGGATGAATACTTTCCAATGATACGAGAGATTTGCGACCGATATAACGTCTTGCTCATCCTTGACGAGGTGATAACTGGCTTCGGTCGTACCGGAAAAATGTTTGCGTGCATGCATTGGAATGTTACTCCGGACATACTCGTCGGAGCCAAGGGAATTACTAGTGGATATGCGCCCATGGCAATCACTGTCACTAAGCCAGAGATATGGGAGGCGTTCTGGGCAGAGAGTTCTCGCCTATTCTCAGATGGTCATACTTACGGAGGAAACCCGTTGAGTTGCTCCGCCGCCCTAGAAGTCATAGATGTGATTGAGAAAGAGGGCTTAGTTGAAAAGTCAGCCAGCCTTGGCGAATATCTCCGATGCGAATTGGAAAAGTTGGATCACAAAATAATCGGGGATGTCCGGGGCAAGGGATTGCTTGTCGGAGTTGAACTTGTCAAAAACCAAGATACAAAAGAGACTTTTGATCCTAGCCTGAAGATCGGTGCCAAGATAGCAAGAAAAGCCTTCGAAAGAGGCGTCAAAATCTTTGGCATGAGGCTAATTGAGGAAATGGGCGATTTTCTATGCATGTGTCCACCACTTATAATCAAAAAAGATCAGATAGACACCATCATTAATGTCGTGGATCAAAGCATAACTGAAGTTGAAAAATCG
>CAZQDW010000142.1:0-5127 GCA_964592315.1 uncultured Candidatus Bathyarchaeia archaeon | reverse complement strand
GGTAATCGGACATGTAGATCACGGAAAGTCGACAACAATGGGTCACCTACTGTACTTGACGAAGGTTGTTGATGACCGAACCATCAAAGCCTACGAGGAAGAAGCAAAAAAGATGGGTAAGGAGGCATTCAAATTCGCATGGATTCTAGACAGCCTGAAAGAGGAACGGGAGAGAGGACTGACTATAGACCTCCGTTTCCTCAAGTTTGAAACACCAAGATTCTTCTACACACTCATCGACGCCCCTGGGCATAGAGACTTCGTGAAGAACATGATCACAGGTGCGAGCCAGGCCGACGCTGCGGTTCTATTCGTTTCTGCGAAGAAGGGAGAGTTCGAGGCAGGGATAGGGCCAGGTGGACAGACAAGAGAACATGGTTTCCTAGCCTTTACATTGGGAGTTAGACAGCTTGTTGTGGCCATAAACAAGATGGACGATCCCTCTGTTAACTGGAGCCAAGAGCGGTATGAAGAGGTCAAAAACGAGGTTTCCCGCATGCTCCGGATGGTCGGCTACAATGTCGCCAAGATAAACTTTGTGCCAACATCTGGATGGACAGGTGACAACCTTGTTGAGTCCAGCGGTAAAATGTCTTGGTACAAGGGCCCGACTCTCTACGATGCGCTGGATAGATTCGAGATGCCTGCTAAGCCGGTAGATAAGCCCTTAAGACTACCGGTGCAGGATGTGTACACTATCACTGGTGTCGGGACAGTCCCAGTTGGACGAGTGGAGACAGGTGTCCTGAAGGAGAACGACAATATAGTATTCATGCCGGCGAATGTTACGGGCGAGGTTAAATCCATCGAGACTCACCATGTTAGAATACCTAGAGCTGAGCCGGGTGACAACATCGGTTTCAACATTCGGGGTGTGGCCAAAACCGACATTAAGAGAGGAGATGTCGCCGGACCAGTAGATAGTCCACCGACAGTGGCTAAAGAGTTTGTAGGTCAGATAATCGTCATCAACCATCCGACAGCCATCGCCGCCGGCTATACACCAGTTCTGCACGCTCATACCGCTCAGATTGCGTGCAAGTTCGCTGAGCTTATCAGAAAACTAGACCCGAGGACTGGGCAGATTGTTGAGGAACAACCAGCATTCCTAAAGACAGGCGACGGTGCAGTCGTCCGTTTCGAACCTATACAGCCCATAGCTATCGAGGCATACTCCGATTTTGCCGAACTCGGCCGATTTGCGATACGTGACATGGGAACAACCATTGCAGCGGGGGTAGTCAAGGAGATCACTCGAAAAGGATAAGGAAAGCATTCGAAACCTGAAAACTTCCTCATCCTTCTTTTTTATGCTAAAGAGATTTGAAGGATAATTGGAGCCGTCGACTTGAGCCGACGAAAAATAGAGATTGTGTACTTCTACTCGGATCTATACGAGAGTGAGAGGAAGCTTTCAAAGGTATGTAGGAACCTCAATAGAGAGAGGAGAGATCTGAGAATCCGACTGGTCAACGTCGAAGACCCCGACAACGAGGACATGGCTAAACTGTACGATATCAATATGGTCCCAGTAATAGTCTTCTTGACCCCAAAGGGGGAGATCGCTGCGAAAAGATGCTTGCCTCTATCATCTAAAGAGGTTATCGAAGAGGTTGCTGAGAGGATAAACAAGGGTGAGCTTCCAAATCCCGCTGCTGAACAGATACGGGAAAAGATTGTTAGCGCCCTTAGGTCTGTCACAAAACGTAACGACTTAACACAGCTAACGGTCGATCAGTTTATAAATGACATCCAAGAGGCTGATTCTGAATCGGAACTGTACGAACTAGTAAACTCCCATATAAGCGCCCTTAACCATACGATGCACGATCTCCAGAATTTCAAAGAGGCCCTACAGAAGTTTTCGAGAAAACAACCCTATTTCGTTGTCTGATTTTCCACTATTCGGATAGGACGTTTGCTTTTTTGCTTTATTAAGGCGTTCCCATTATTTTAGACGTAGTCATTTCCAGCAGACTCTAAAGGATATTTCTCGCGGGGCCATATCTATGTCTGGGTCCGAAACTTTATTGCCTTATCTTAAGCGAAGAGGAGATGAAGATCAACCGTTAATCGTGGTAGACAGTCGAGAGGCTAATACAGCTTCCAAGATCGTCAAGAATCTGATGGAGCTGGGGGCTGACATCAGCATTAAGCCTCTCCAGAAGGGCGATTACGTTATTTCTGAGGACTGTGCCTTTGAGAGAAAGACCGTACGTGACTTCGTTTATACGCTTACCCATCGCGATCTGTTTGAGCAGCTGTTCCTCTTGAAAGAAGGCTATTCCAAGCCCTTCATAATAATTGAGGGTTATCTCCCCATAATCCACAAGTTCAGCAGGATTAGGCCTTCATCGGTGTGGGGAGCCATGTTCGCATTAGCGAAACAGGGAATATGCCTGCTCAACACTGGCAACTACAAGGAGACGTCGGAGTTCCTTTACACGTCGGCAAGACAGGAACAGATCGTTGAGAAGCGATCCTTGGTTGTTCATCCGATCAAGAAGATTGAAACGACAGCCGACGCTCAGGTATTTTTCATCGCAAGCTTGCCAAACATCGGTCGAGAAAAGGCGATATCCATTCTCAAGTCTTACGAAAATCCTTTAAACGCCCTGATCAACGTAGATCGATGGCCTAAAGACGTTTATGGACTCGGTCCAAGAATCACGGGTAAAGTAAAGGCGGTCCTATATACGTCATATGGAGCGACGGAAGAGGCGAAATGAACGATCAAGAATCCCACAAGCCCGTGACGGTTTCGGCAAAGATACCTGAGGCTTTATATGCGGAACTTGCACTCCGCATACCAGAGGGGGAGAGGAGCGACTTTATCCGCGAAGCGATAATAGAGAAGCTGGAGAAGACGCCCCGGCCTCAGAAGATCCTCGAGCTTGAGCGAAGAATTAAGAAACTTGAAAGCGACTTGTCAGAGATCAAGAGATCCGTATCTGACCTCGATATCTTGACGTTTAGTGAGGGCAAAGCCAACCCTCATGCATTCTGCGTCGATAGTGTGGACCGTAAGATTGTGGATCATCTTATACATTACAAAGGAGCAACGACGCCTGAGTTAGCCGAAGCGCTTGGGCTGAACCGTTGGTTAATCCTAAACAGACTTAGAAGAATCCAGACATCCTCCAAACGGCAACTTGGAAAAGAGATAATTAGCTACTGCGCGGGAAAGAGGCTTGGCAAGAAGAAGGCATGGTGGCTCGTCGAGGATGTCATCGGCGAACAGGAATAAGATCCGAGAACAGTGGCATTCGTTAAAAAACTTATCTCGTATACGTGAAAAATGATTTATAGGCATTTGGGTAATGCTTCTGCGGGCAGGTGTGAAGGAATTGGGCGGTCTCTTCGGTGTTGTCTCCAAGAATAATCTTGCGAGAGACCTGTTCTTCGGGATTGATTATCACTCTCATTTGGGGACGGAGGTGGGCGGTTTAGCCTTCCTCGACGAAGATATCAGGGCGGTCTCTCACGACATCAGCAATAGCCAATTCAAGTCTGAGTTCCAAGAAGATTACGGTAAGATAAAGGGTAGATTGGGTGTAGGCGTAATAAGCGACTTGGAAGAGGAGCAACCGGTCAAGTTTGAGTCGAAGATCGGAACGTTTGCCCTCTGCACAAGCGGCTTGATCAGGAATGCGAGAGAACTATACTCTGAATTAATCGAGACCGGGACAACGCTGAGAAAATCTAGATTTAAGGCTGGCGGAACGGTTCCTAACCAAACGGAGATTGTGGGTGAACTAGTAAGCCGAGGGAAGAACGTGATCAACGGGATTGAAAAGATGTACGAGAAGGTTGAGGGCTCAATCTCCTTGGTTCTTTTATCGAAAGATGACAGAACCATATACGCATCCGGCGACACGTTTCCTCTCATACTTGGTAAGAGAGGTGAAGACTGGGCTGTAGCTTCTGAAACTTCCGCTTTTCCGAACTTGGGGTACGAGATTTTCAAGTTTCTCGAGTACCGCGAGATCGTATCGATGGGCGAAACGGGTGTCAAGACAAGGTTGAATTCGGCCAACAAGAAGAAGTTCTGCCCGTTTCTACACGTATACTTTGGTTTTCCAGCATCCGACTATTACGGGATAAATGCTGAGCTCGTGAGGGAGAGGTGTGGTGGTTTTCTCGCGGAGGGTGACGATGTTGAAGCAGATTTGGTGTTAGGCATAGCTGACTCTGGCTTCCCGCATTCGCTTGGATACGTCAAGATGAGGATGGAACTAGCAAGAGAAAGAGTCAAGTTGGCTTTGGAAGAGTTCCGGCTAGGCAAGATAGATACGAATGATCTTGACAGAAAAGTGACGACGATTCTTGAGTCTGTGCCGCCCTTGAGGCGACCTTTGGTAAAGTATACGCCGGGTTGGGGTAGGAGTTACATTCCCCCGACGCAGGAGAAAAGGGAACTCATTGCTAGGCATAAGCAGGTTCCGAATCCCCAGCTGATGAAGGATATGAGGATAATTCTGGTCGATGATTCCGTTAGGAGAGGAACTCAACTCCATAACCTACTGAGGGAGAAAGTCTGGCCTTACCACCCCAAAGAGATTCATGGCAGGATTGCCTCTCCTCCGCAGATGTTTCCGTGCATCTTCGACCTATCTACTAAGAATGAGGATCTTGGGACTCGTAAGGCTATTGTGAAGATTGAAGGCAGAGACCTTGAAGATGTGAGTGAGTACTTGGATCCGAATAGTCCGAAGTACATGATGATGGTTGAGGAGGTTAGGAGGATGATCGGGTTCACTACGCTGAGGTACCAGACGTTGGAGGACATGATAAGAGCCGTGACCGAGGCTCCAAACAACATGGGTTTGAGAAGAGAAGACCTCTGCCTATACTGCTGGACAGGCGAATTCTAAGTCACCAACTAAACACTCTTTCTTCCTCAAAGCTTCTACTTGCTGGTGATGTCTTTGGCAGATCCCCTTTTTTCTTTTCCCACTGATGAGTCTAGGTGACAAGACAGAGTGTAGAAGGAATGAGAAAGGACGATTTCGAAGGAAAACTGTGGTTTGTTGTTTAAGCGAGGTTTATATGTTACAATTGATATCTGTTGTATTACGGTGTTCTGCTTGTCTGAGACTATTAGCCTAAGGTTGCCGCGTGAGATCC
>CAZQDW010000141.1:0-5154 GCA_964592315.1 uncultured Candidatus Bathyarchaeia archaeon | reverse complement strand
GCCTCATTCTAGCCGATGAGCCAACGGGAAACATTGACAGTGCCTCTGCCAAAGCCATAGTTGACGCTTTTGTCGAGCTTGTTCATGAGAAGGGAGTCACAGTGGTCATGGTTACGCACAACCTCGAAATCAGCCAAGTATGCGATAGGGTGATCAAGCTAAGAGATGGGAAGATAGTGGAGGTACAGGAGCAGAACAGTTCACGACGATGAGGAAAACCATTATAGCAACTCTTGTGTCTCGACAGTCAAATTAGAAAAAAGACCTGTAGAAAATATGAGATAACTTTAGATATCGGTCATCATCGCTGTAGGAATTAGGCGAAGATTGTCTGAAGACCAGATCGACGTGGTGCTTTCTGCCATCAACCACTCTCTGCGACGCCACATAGTCCAACACTTAGCTGAATCTGGTCCCCAGTCCTACACAGCCCTGTTAGAAAAGTTTAAGCTTCAGACCGGAACGTTGAATCATCATTTAGGGGTGTTAAAAGACCTTCTAGAGCAAGACGAACAGAAGAGGTATACTCTCAATAGGAATGGGCGCATCGCCTGCCAAATCCTGACCTATACTAGGGCTTCCTTCACCAAACCCGTGCTTCCAGTTGTGAAGAGGAGGATGATAGCTCCCGCGCTTAGGCATTCAGTCCTCGGTTTATATAAACTTGCATTTCATCCAGCGAAGGCATTTGTGGAAGCCCAAGAACGTTTGGGACCTTATGCTATCTGCGGCGCTATTGTAGTGACTCTCTTCCTTGCGTCCACCCCATTATTGAGTGCGGATGCAATTGTCAGGTCACTTACAGGACTATTGTACGTGCTATTCTTCAGTTTCATTTTTGCTCGACTGGTCTACAGGAAAAACCCAAGGCTTTCACGTTTGACGGTATCGATCAGCATGAGTTACCTTCCACTAGTACTGTTGAACCTCCTGACCATTCTATTCGCGGCGATTGAGTTCGTAGCTTGGACGCCCGCCTCACTCATCATAGTCGAGGACCCGCGTTACATAGCCATAACGCAGATCTTCGCCGCCACCCTAATATGGCGTTTTATTCTACTCTTCTTAGCAGTTCGTGAGTCAAGCAGGCTCTCCAACAGCCAATCGTTCACAACGGTGTTCGTTTCCACCCTACTTGAGAACGCAGTGGCGATTGCACTCGACTACATTTTCGCAATTCCGATAACCTTTCTATGAACGAAAGTTTTCTCGACAACATTCTCCTCGTCAAAAACACTTAATACGAGCATGATACAACGAAACACAACGGTGGAAATCGTGAGGAGGGCATTACTCCTAGGGATAGCGACCTTAGCAATCTTCGGCGCGGTTGTGGTGCCGACCTATGCATACTTGACCAGGTACTCATGGTATCCAATTTCTAATGGGCTTCAGCCTGCTGCAGGGAAGATGTTGATGCCACATGAATTCCGACGGTTTGGTCTTCTAAGGACGGAGATAACCGACGAATTCAAGCAAAAGGTCATGACTATAGTGAACGCGGACCCTGATGTGAAAAATCTTCTGAACAATGGATACAACGTCACAAACATAAGGCCTATTGTTAGGGCAGTGGTGCAAGGTAGCGGTGAAGTCACCATCAAGGCAACAGGCGCGGTCGTGACATTGACTAGAGAAAAGTCTGGTTTCGCATCTGTACAAGTCGATCTCGAAGCAGGAAAGGTAACTAGAATAGACATATTGAGTAAGGCGACAATCAAAAAGACCCCATAGTTTTAACCCCGGCTGGATGACATAGATGGAAAGAGAAAACAAAAAAACTCTTTACCTTGCCAATTGGGGAGAGAGATTTGCCGCTTGGCTCGTAGACCTAATTCTTGTAGTTGGCATCTCCCTAGTTTTCTGGTTCTCCTTGACCGCCGCCTTTCGCCGATTTTTCCCCTCCATTCTCCCTCCTTTCCCCCTCGCTCCTTCCCAGCTAATCGCATCAAGACGCTTCCCTCTTTCCACTATCCTTTTTCTGTTGCCTTCTTTCTGGCTATTTAGTCCTTGGCCTATTGGAGTAGCTTTCAGCATCTTTCTGTTCATCTATTGGGCTGTCACCGAGGGGTTGTGGGGACAGTCTTTGGGAAAAAGGCTGTTAGGTATGAAAGTGGCTGATCTAGAAGGGAACAAGATTAACTTTTCCAGGTCGATTATTGAAAGCCTGGGGAAAGCATTCCTTCTACCCCTAGATATCATCATTAGTTTGGTTGTTCCAGAAGGGCATGAGAAGAGGCAGAGGCTCTTCAATTACTTGAGTGGTACTGTAGTGATTAAGACCCGAGAAAAGCCGCCTACCGCTAAAGTAGAGTACATAAAAACGTAACAGCAATCAGAAATCCTGTATGAAAAGGCCAGCACAACGAAACATCATGAAGGTCCTTAGGTCATGAGGACCGTTTACAGCGCACAAGGGAAAGAGGTCTCAGTAGTGATGGTTAGAGATAAGATTGGACTTAAGTATGCGAAAGTTATAAAGCCGAGAGACAGGAAGATTGTAAAAGTAGATGAGCGAAACAGGTGGCGAAGTTGAGGAAACTTGGCATAGCTGTTCTGATTCTGATTCTTGTCTTCGGAGTTGGGTTCACTCCAGTCAACCCTCAAATAGCGGACTATTTCTCAGTGGTCAGAGTCTACTGGGGAACCGATCAACCCAGAGAGGTGTCGCCGGGCGATACAGCTACTCTCAGCGTAGTCCTGCGATATGAGTTCCAATATCCGATCAGAAGCCTTAAGGCTGAGCTCCCCCTACCCGACGGCTTCATGGCAGTAGGAGGCGGTAAGAGCGCTATAGCCTACTACGCTGGCACTATTTCTCTCGGCTCGATAATCAAACTTGACTTCCCCATCTTCATAACCAAGGATGCCCCTAAAGGCAGTTATACATCATACCTTCTACTCGACTATCACATATCAGACCTCGCCCGCTGGCGCAGCGAGGCGTTAGCAGTCTACCTCGAGGTCACGGGGAAGCCAAACCTTGACGCCTCCTCTTTGAGTGACTCCCTCTACGAGGGCAAACAGCAGGTGAGCATCATCATAAAAAACTCCGGCGACGCGGCCGCTGAGAATCTCGAGTTAGTGAGAGTGTACTCAAGCAGCGCGCCAGTCGAACTAAGAGGCAACACAGTTTTAGGAAGGTTGGAACCCGGCAGCAAGGTCACAATACCGATTCAGCTCTATGTCTCCTCGAATTTGAAGGGTAGCCTACTAACGCTAATCGTGGAAGTGGCATACAACGGTCCGAACAATGTCTTCTACTCCATGTCGAAGAGCCTCCTGATCCCAGTAAAAGCCTCAATTTACACTCCCACAGTGACCATTTCAGCAGAAAACGAGGAGTTAGTGATTGGTAGATCGACCAACCTACATTTGAAGATAAAGAATACGTGTGATCATAGCCTTGCCAACGTAAGGATAGACCTAGCTCCCGACACCATCCTAAAGATTTTTGGAAACTCTACCTTCTACATAGAGAAACTTGCATCAGGGCAGACCAGAGATCTCTTTACGAAAATAAATGTCCCCTCAACCACAACCGCGCAGACGGCCTCGTTGACAGTAACGGCGACCTACCTCGACGAAGTCCTCGGGGTTGTGTTAAGCGAGAGCCCAAAGATCAACCTACTCTTGAAGGCTGTTGTTCAGATGCCTGCTCTGGTAATAGCGGTGGAACCAGCAGAGTTAACCGTCGGTAAATTGACCGTTGCGTACATAAAGATAACGAATACAGCCGGGTATACTCTCACGAACATGAGAATTGACATATCTCCTGATGCGGTTCTAAGGATTTTTGGAAACGCCACATTCCAAATAGACCATCTGGATTCTGGAGAGAATAGACAGATCTCCATGAAGCTGTATGTCCCCACAGCGACGCTTGCAGAGACAGCTTCTCTAACTGTGACAGCCACCTACTTTGATACCGTCTTTGGAACAGTACTAAGTGAGAACCAGAAGACTAACCTGTTTCTAAAGGCTGTTGTCCAAATGCCCGTGCTAGTGGCAGTAGTAGAGCCAGAGGAGTTAACAATCGGAAAAACCACAAATGTCTCCGTCAAGATAACGAATACTGGTAACCACGGTCTATCCCAGGTCAAGATTGACTTATCATCGGATGCGTTTGTAAAGACATTTGGGAGCACCACCTTCCAGATAGAGAAGCTAGACCCGGAAGAAAGTAAACTGATCCACACGAAGTTCTATGTTCCATCCACCGCCACCTCCGCCACAACCACACTATCCATGGCTTCGACCTATTTTGACAAAGCTCTTGGAGTTGTGTTAAGCGAGAGTCAGAAGCTGAACTTGCTTCTAAGGGGGTTCATCGATATCTCGCTAACAGATATGGCAGTCATACCTTCCACGCCACCTCCTGGAACATCCTTCTCAATATCGATCACCATCACCAACATTGGAACCTCGACAGCCTATGCGACCTACGCTATACCCCTGATTGGAAAGCTCCCGTTGAAGACCTTCGGACCGAAATCCGTCTACATCGGGAACGTGGAGATAAACCAACCAACGACTTTCACCCTGAACCTCCAGATGGACAGCACCAACGAGAAAACCATAACCCTACCAATAGCCCTGAGCTACATCGACAACCTTAGGTCGCAGTACAACATGACGATAACCGCTTCCATCACCGTAGGAACAACCCAACCAACCACGCAGTCTCAAACCCAGCAAAGAGGCTTCGAGATCTTCGGGATACCCATCATCACCCTGGTTGCAATCGTAGGAATCTCGACCGCCGCTATAGCTGTTTTTGTAATAGTGAGGAGAAGGAAGCGAAGAAGAGAATGAAGCCCTCAGACATCCTCACGCTTTCTTGGAGACAATTAAAGGAACGAAAACTCAGGAGCATACTCACAATCCTAACCGTCGCCGTCGGAGTAACGACCATCATAGCTCTCTCAGCTCAGGTGGAAGGGGCGAAAGTAAGCATCATCGGGAACCTTGGAAGACTGGGGTCAGACACGATAATACTCTCTGTCATAGGAAGGATGCCTTTCACAGATGTGGATGTAGCGAGACTAATGAGTCTAGAGGGGGTCTCCAAGGTCATCCCCATGCTCAGAATGAATACTAGAGTATCCGGCTTAGACAGCCCTGCCATCCTCATAGGCGCATCGGCTAGAAACC
>CAZQDW010000140.1:0-5239 GCA_964592315.1 uncultured Candidatus Bathyarchaeia archaeon | reverse complement strand
GGATTTGTGGGCATAAGCAGAGACATCACCGAACGCAAACAGATGGAAAGGGAGCTTACATATGAGCGTGACTTGTTGCATGCTCTTATGGATAACATTCCGGACGCCATCTACTTCAAAGATGTCGACTCCCATTTCACTAGAATAAACAGAGCGCACGCCCAAAGAATAGGACTCAAAGACCCTAGGGAAGCCGTAGGCAAGACAGTCAACGACTTTTATCCCGAGGAATATGCACGGCAAGCCCTTGTAGACGAACAGAAGATTGTGACAGCAAGGCAACCTTTAATCGATAAGATAGAAAAAATCCAGACAAAGGATGGACAGATTCGGTGGACTTCAATCACCAAAGTCCCTATCATAGACGAGGCGGGACAAGTTACCGGTATCGTTGGTGTCTCCAGAGATATCACTGAACGCAAGAAGATAGAGGAGAACCTGGCCTATGAACGTGACCTTATGCAGGCCCTCATGGATAACATGCCAGACGCCATCTACTTCAAGGACACTAACTCCCGCTTCACAAGAGTCAATAGAAGAGTCGCTGAATGGTTCGGACTGAGCGACCCGAAAGACGCCGTAGGAAAGACCGACTTCGA
Organism: uncultured Candidatus Bathyarchaeia archaeon; assembly: GCA_964592315.1. Lineage (GTDB taxonomy): Archaea > Thermoproteota > Bathyarchaeia > Bathyarchaeales > WAQA01 > CAZQDW01. The sequence goes on along the minus strand of CAZQDW010000140.1, from coordinate 4,640 downwards.
CTTCTACACTCAAGAATTGGCGTCGAAGTTTTATGCTGACGAGCAAGCGATCATCCAGTCAGGTCAACCCGTCATTGCAAAAGAGGAACCTGAATCTCACTTTGGTGCGGAATGGGTTTCGTCCACCAAGGTGCCAATCAGAGACAGTGAAGGACGAGTTACCGGTATTGTCGGAATCTCGAGGGATATCACCGAACTCAAAACGATGGAGGAGAAGCTAAGGGAATACTCTGAGCATCTAGAAGAGATAGTTCAAGAGAGAACCCGAGAGTTAAGAGCGGCGCAGGAGCGTCTCTTAAAGGCTGAGCGGTTAGTTGCCATCGGTGAGACGGCTGCCATGGTGGGCCACGACCTCCGAAACCCATTGCAGGTCATATCCAATCTCCTTTATCTGGGGAAAAATATGGTGAAAGAGATTCCGCCCAGATGCCGGGAAATCCTCTCGGAAATGGGCATCGAAGAGCTATTTGGAAACGTGGCAAAACAGATCGAATATATGAACAAGATCGTTTCTGATCTTCAAGATTACGCGAAACCGTTGAGACCTGAGTTTGTTCCAACAAGCCTATACCAATTGATCAATGAGACGCTCTCAGTCTTGACGATTCCTGAAACCGTGAAAGTCTCCACGGAGATTCCGAAAGACTTTCCGAATATAATAGTCGACCCCTCATTGATGAGGCGGTTGTTCACGAATCTACTCACGAACGCATTACAGGCTATGCCCGACGGAGGTCAATTGACAATAAGATCTGAACCAACAGAGAATGCTACTATCATCAGCATCGAAGACACAGGTGTAGGCATACCCAAAGAGAACTTAGACAAGCTCTTCCAGCCATTATTCACCACCAAGCCTAGAGGAACAGGGTTCGGCTTACCCGTATGCAAAAGGATTGTGGAAGCCCACAAAGGCAGCATCAATGTTGAATCAGAGTTGGGCAGAGGTTCCACATTTACAGTGAGTATACCGCATACGAGGGAGGTGAGTCAAACTGGATAAGAAGAAAAGCATACTGGTTGTGGACGACGACAAGGCAATCCTCAAGAGCCTCAAAGATATACTTCTTTCTGAGGGTTACATTGTTGACACAGCGGAAAGCGGCCGAGAGGCCGTCAAAAAGTCTGAGGCACAGTTCTACAACATCGCGTTGCTGGACATCAAGCTTCCAGACATGGAAGGCACACAGCTACTGACCAAGATCCATAAGCAAACTCCCCAGATGATGAAGATCATGATCACTGGACACGCCAGCCTTGAAAACGCGGTTGAATCCCTAAACCTTGGAGCAGATGCATACATCATGAAGCCTTTCGACCCTGAGAGTCTGCTGAAAGTTGTCGAGGAGAAGATGAAGGAACAGGAAGAAGCGGAAAGAATGACCGAAGAAAAAGTTAAGGAGTGGATAGAAACCCGCGTCCGGAAGCTTGAGCGGGAACACCGCAAAGAATGACTCTCATCGAAGCCTCAGGCGAGGCAGATCTTCGACCAAGTTGCTGCCATAGAAGATAATGGCTAGGACAGTCCATTCTGAAGGTTATTCAATACTGAGGATTTTGTGACCGACAATTCGGAAACAAGGTGACACTAACCATAGATAACAAAGAAACAAAATACTCTTGAGGTGGAATCAAGTTTGCCCCCTCAAGAGTTGACCCCGCAACTCAATGCTCAGAAGATTTTTGACAACGTACTATTAGAGGTGGTAGATCAAGGAATAAGGGATGTCTTGGGAGAACCGGCTGTCCGGTTCATCTACAATTATATAGAAAAGAACTTCTCCCTAAGGAGAAACAATATCCCGGTTGAACTGGAAGTTTTCGCTGAAGGCTTAGAGGAGATGCTCGGTTCAGGTGCCAACGTCATAGAGAACTACATCCTGAAGAATCTTTGCTCCCATCTTGGATTCGATTACAAATGCAAGAAAGATTACAGGTTTTCAGACCACGTTAGGAAGATAGAAGTCAAGTTTTTGCGCTCGCGCCTTAAGAGTGGGAGTATCAACTTTGAGCAAGAAGGACTTGGTTGATACAGACTTCAACTCTAGGACAATCAGGCTGCTAGATAGGTTACTAGACGGCCGAGTAAGAAGGATCACGCCGGAATATGACCTTTCAGCCGAGGATGGGATCAGCTATCCTGCTGTGAATGCCATACTGGAGACTGGAAGCCAAAAGACAATAAGAATTCTGAATAGTCTCCATGAACAGGGAATATTGGAAAGAGAATTTTATGACAAGAATTACCGATGCCCGAAATGCGGAAGCTTTCAGATTAAGTTGAGCCCCTCTTGTCCGAACTGCAGAGGTTTTAACCTTTCGAGAAACAACGCGTTGGAACACCTCACGTGTGGGCACGTGGACTTTGAGGAAGAGTTCAGAAAAGGAAATCGATTCGCCTGCCCCAAATGCAGGAAAGAGTTGAGACAGATCGGGGTCGACTACTTGAGGGTAGGCATCCTACACCAATGCAGAGACTGCAAAGAAACTTTCCACGAACCCCTAAACTACCTGCGGTGTATCAAGTGTAAGTCGAATTTTCCACAAGAGGAAGCCGGGGAGAGGGACATATACGCCTATGCGCTGAACGAGTCTATGAGGGAAAAAGTTTCTATTGAAATTAGACCGAAGCGCCAAATCGAGGAGATTCTTAGAAAACGCGGATATCGGATTCAGAATTCAACTGTAGAGGGCCGGTCAGGTGCCAAACATGAGTTTGACATTTTCGCGGTATTAAAATCGGGAACCCTCGAGCACAGGATAGCTATTGGCATAAGCGTTTCTCAGACCCAGGTTGAACCCGAGGAGGTTCTGAGGTTGTTTGCGAAAGCTCAGGATGTGGGTGCCCACAAAATAGTAATAATCGCTGTTCCGAAGTTGAGTCCAGACGCAAAATTCTTTGCAGACTACTACGGGATAACTTCTACGGAAGCCAGGGAACTGGACCGAGCCGTAAAGGAACTCGAGGTGGGTATCCTCTCCGAACTTGGCCTAACTGGGGAAACCAAGAATGTACCAGCTGTATAGGCAATCCTTCAGAAAACATGTCGCCACACTGCTGAACCTATGCGGATACGACACTGAAATACGCAAAATTATGATCGGCCGTTCAGGAATGAAACACAAAATAGACATTGTTGCCAGAAAGTTTGAAATGCCGATTGAAGAGGTTCTCCTGGTGAAATGTAAAGCCAAAGAGGAAAACCCCAGCTTAAGAGTCGACGAAGTTTTGATCCTTTATGTTCAGGTTCTTGATACCATCGCCGATCATGGCTTGATTGTAACGACATGCGAGGTTCCTGGGGATGCTGCAAAGTTTGCAGAATACTACAAGATGAAGATCATACAAGGCGCAAACAGGGAGGAGTTGCAGAGCGCTATATTCCGGGGCAGAGTCAAACAATCTAGCAGAGTTAGCGTCTAGAATGTGGCCTACAGACCCATTCTCGGTCTTCGGTTTGTGGCAGACAGTCTTTATACTCTTTGTGCCGATTCTGATAGATCTGCCGCGGGTTATCTGTAAATCTATCCTCTTACTGGGTCAAGAGGTGTACATCCACCTTAGGAAATCGAAAGTTCAGCACGAGCGCTTCCCCTACGTCTCAGTCATAGTTCCAGCCCACAACGAGGAGAAGGTTATAGAGAAAAGCATACAGTGCCTCTTGGAAAGTGACTATCCTAGGAAGGAAGTCGTAGTGGTAGATGATGGATCCACTGACAAAACACATAGAATCGCAGAGCAATATTCGCGGAGAGGATTAATAAAACTCATCAGACGAGAGAGTGCCAGTGGAAAGAAGGCAAGAGCCGTCAACCTAGGCCTTCGCTTGGCAAAAGGAGATGTTATCCTCGTCGTCGACGCTGACACTCACGTGGAGGTTAAGTCCCTCTCAAGTATTGCGAAATACTTCTCTAACCCGGCTGTAGGGGCGGTCGCGGGAAACGTCCGGGTCGGGAACAGGACAAATCTGCTTACTAAGCTCCAGGCATATGAGTATATGATAGCGATGGAGATGGGGAGAAGATACCAATCGATACTGGGGCTATTGTTGATAATACCTGGAGCCTTCGGGGCCGTCCGACGCGAGACCCTTGGAACCGTAGGCGCTTATGATGTCGATACCATAACAGAGGACTTCGACCTAACACTGAAGATTCATAAAGCCCACACAAAAGTTGTTTTCGCATCTGACGCCATTGCTTGGACCGTAGCACCTGAAACGTTGAAGGAATTAGTCAAGCAGAGAAGCAGATGGGACAGGGGCCAAATGCAGACGCTAAGAAAGCACAAAAACATCTTCTTCAGATCCAGGTTCGGAATAGCCGGTTTGCTCGGAGCACCAGATATGGTCTTTGCCGACATGATCTTGATCTTTCTGCGGGCTGGTTGGACAGGATACATGTTGATGACGAACCCGTCGTGGTTGGGGCAGATCCTTATCCTTACATTTGCCTTCTACCTTCTTCTTGAACTCGTTCAAGGAGCAGTAGTGGGTATATTTTCCGTCAGGAGAAGGGATCTTTTGTACGTACTTTACTTGCCGATCCTCGTTCTCATTTACCGGCCGCTCCTATCGTTTGTCAGGTTAAGGGCTTACATAGAGGGACTGAAAAGCGCGACGGGCAGATGGTAATGCAGT
>CAZQDW010000139.1:1031-5245 GCA_964592315.1 uncultured Candidatus Bathyarchaeia archaeon | reverse complement strand
CCTTTGGCAGAGACCTAGTGTCCCTTGACGCTATTCTCCTTAACCTCACTGATCAATGGATGTTGCAGAATGCAGAGGTCAATCGCATGCCGGTCGAGATGGCTCAGGAGGAGTTCGGCGCCTATGATAAAGAGGTCCTGAAAGAATCAAAAATGAAGGTAGGACGCTGGCTATCGCCCCAGCCATACTGATAAAAACCCCAGAAACATGACACGGTATCATAAGTAGCGTGTGCCCGTTTTGGTCATAACCGAGAATTTAAACGCAACTTGAGAAGTTTACCAGTAAAATAGTGCGGGGGACGGAATTTGAACCCACAAAACCCTTACGCGACAGGCTTCTGACTGAGGCTAAATAGCGGTTAGCTTCACGTCTTCGATAAACTCCTTAACCTTCATAAGCTCCACAGCTACCGCCTTCTCATCTAATGATCCCTCATAGAACCCATGCACATGAAGCCAGTAGCTTCTAGCGCCAAGTCTGTCATAGAGTCCCAGCTTCCTGACTTCTTCATCCTTTTCCTGAATCTCCCAAAGCTTACTGCGCCTATCTGCATGCGACTCTGCAGGTTTGTATCCTTCGCTCACGAGGAGGACATCAACAACCTTAACGATTGTAAGCCAACCCTTTTCACATGCATCCCTAAGCTTTATCCTATCCCTCTTCTCTATAGCCTCCTCGTATTCCTCCACGGCCTTACTGAATATCTCTTCAGCCTCATCAAGGAGTTGTTTACCCAATTCCATATCTAGGCCCTTTCAGTAAAAAGGGACATACGGTAGACTTAAGTCTTTCCTCGTTACCATCTTGAAGAGAAATCCTTTCGCATTTCTGGTAACTCCTGGAAATAATATTCCATCCATCTCTAGCAGACATACAGCTTACCCAAACTAGCTTGCCGGTGATGAGCTATTACCGCGCAGAGAAAATGCCTATGCCTATCCGCACTCCCATGATTGCAGCGTAGCCAGCGGATAGACGTAGCAGAAATCTAGACCTAACAGAGACCAGACAGATAGAATGCCTAAAGCTGAAACAGGAAGAAACGACACGTAGGTCTACTCATTCCTTCTCTAAGAAATCTCTGGATTAAGTGCACGAGATAATTCGAATGTGTCGTTTTCATGTCTCCGGTTTCTCTTGAGGCTTGTAGAGCCTTTTCTCGTACGCTTTTCTGGGTTTAAGTTTGCCTCGATATCGAGTAACAGCTGCTTTGCGTTCAATATTCTTCACCACTGCCTGAACTTTTGCAATCTTGGTCTTCGATGGCACTGGTCTCCTCCGAATCCGCTTGCGGGCCAGGACTTTGAATGATTCGGTCAACTTTTTGCGCCGTCTCTTGATTTCTGGAGGTTCGGTTTCAATCTTGATGTCTGAGGGCGCTTTCTTTTGGAAGGTTACCTCTTGATCTTCTAAGTTGACGTCTTTGACGATCCATCCCGTTGTCATCCAAGCCTCGGAAGCGGAGCGTCCGCGGACGTTGTTCCACCAATGGTTATAGCGGTAGGCGGAGTATGGAAGTTGGTCGCCGATGATCTCTTCGATTCGCTTGAAAGAAAGCGTAGCATACTCCGCGTACTTTGCCCTTCTGGCCAGGTAGATGCTGAGCTGGGCATACTTGCTCTTGAGTTTTCTGGGCGAAACGATCCTCCTAAAGCAGTTGAGGCAGATCGTTTCTTGGTCTTCGTTGAGAGCTGTACAGTTTCGGCAATAGAGTCTATTGCATCTGCGGCAATGTTGAAGCTGGTAGTATGGGTATGCTTCGCCGCACAAGGCGCAGATTTCTTCCACTGCTGGAACCATCGTGAATCAACTGATTAGCAAACCCAGATAAATCGGATGCTATTTTTTCTGTATTAGAAATTTGTGGATTGCTTGAGCAGCCTTCTTAGCCGCTCCCATCGCAGATATTACTGTAGCATCTCCTGTTACAACGTCTCCAGCGGCGAAGACGCCTTCTAGGCTTGTCTCATACGTTTCTGGATCTATGACGATTGTACCGTGCTTCGTGACTTTTACTCTTTCTTCGTTGCGTACAGCCAAGGGATTCGGCTTCTGACCGATGGCGATGACAACGGTATCGGCGTCCACCTGAAACTCAGAGCCCTCTACTGGTTCAGGTCTCTTTCTCCCAGTTTCATCGGGTGTTCCCAGTTTCATCTGGATGCATTCAACCCTCCTTACCCAGCCATGTTCATCACCCAGAAACTGGACCGGGGTGGCTAAGAAGAGGAAGTTGACCCCCTCTTCCTTAGCATTCTCAACCTCTTCTTTTCTTGCAGGCATCTCCTCCTCAGTTCGGCGGTAGATCACCGTTACCTCGCCTCCCAACCGTAAGGCTGACCTGGCGGCATCCATAGCTACGTTTCCACCTCCGATGACGACGACCTTTTTGCCAACCTTGATAGGCGTGTCGTATTCCGAGAACCTGTAAGCCTTCATCAAGTTAACGCGGATCAGAAACTCGTTAGAAGAGTATATGCCTGAAAGGTTCTCCCCGGGAACGCCGAGGAAACTGGGAAGGCCGGCTCCAGTTCCCAGGAAGATGGCGTCGAATCCCATTTCGAAGAGTTCGTCAAGAGTGATTGTTTTGCCAGTTATCACATCCATTCTAACCTTAACGCCGAGGCTTTCCACGTATCCAACTTCATCCATCACAATGTCTTTGGGCATCCTGAACTCCGGAATACCATACATCAGGACCCCTCCCGGAGCGTGTAACGCTTCAAATATCGTGACATCATGACCAAGCTTTGCCAGCTCTGCCGCAGCCGTCAGCCCGGCTGGACCGGAACCTACAACCGCTACTTTCTTCCCAGTAGCAGGTACAACATTAGGCCTATCGACCTCTCTCCTTCGTTCCCAATCCGCGGCAAACCTCTCAAGAGCTCCAATATTGACAGCGGTTCCTCTAACACCAAGGACACATTCACCCATGCACTGGCTTTCTTGGGGGCAAACTCTCCCGCAGATGCCCGGAAGGCTGTTCTTCTCCCTAATCTTTTTGATCGCTATGTCGAACTTTCCCTCTTGAATGAGCTTTACAAAGGCTGGGATCTCAACGTTAACCGGGCAGCCCTCAACACATCTAGGCACTTTGCACTGAAGGCAACGTTCAGCCTCAATCCTTGCTTGTTCCTCATCGTAGCCTAATGCGACTTCTCTGAAGCATCGGGTACGTTCTTCAACCTTCAACTTTGGCATAGGTTGAGGTGGTGGAGATAGCCTAGACATACTCTCTCAACCTCTGCATATTCCTTCCAAGGCGCAGAAAGCCTCTTTCTCTTCTTCCATGTATGTCCGCAGCCGGTTCATAAGCTCCCGAAAATCCACCTTGTGAGCATCGAACTCTGGGCCGTCTACGCAGGCAAATCTGTTCTCGCCTCCCACGGTGACCCTGCATCCGCCGCACATACCCGTCCCATCAACCATGATGGGGTTTAGGCTGACAACGGTCTTTATCCCGTATGGACGTGTGACTTCGGCTACAGCCCTCATCATGAGAGTGGGGCCGACGGCAAAAACGTAATCGAAGTTTCTTCCCTCGCTCAGTAGGTTCTTCAGGACATCAGATGTGAACCCTTTAAACCCTCTCGACCCATCATCAGTAGACACGTAGAGCTCATCACTCAATTCAGCCAAGTCTTTCTCCAATAGCAGCAGCTCAGCGGTTCTAGCCCCAAGAATGGATACAACCCTATTTCCAGCCTTCTTCAAGGCCAAAACCTGAGGATACATCAAAGATGTTCCGACGCCTCCGCCTATCACAGCGACGTTCCCGTACTTCTCTATCTCAGAGGGGTTTCCAAGCGGGCCAAACACATCCTTAACGCAGTCGCCAACCTCGAGCATCCCCAATTTCTTTGTTGAAACGCCTACTTCCTGGAATACCACGGTGATCGTTCGTTCTTCAATATCCCAATCTACAAGTGTCAACGGAAACCTCTCTCCGTACTCATCTACCCTAAGTATCACAAACTGACCCACCTTGGCCTTGTTGGCTACAAGAGGCGCGGAGATGACCATACGTTTGATTGCCAAGGCGAGCTGCTCTTTCTCTAGTATTTCGAAGATGCCAGACATCTCATATCCTCATTGCCTAAGCAATTACACAAGCGAAGAATAAAAAAGTACTTAAGCTTGCCAGCTGTAATCGATTTCTGACGTCATCTCTTTTCTTAGTTTGCATATACACTCCAAGGTTCGGCTTGAAC
>CAZQDW010000139.1:0-1021 GCA_964592315.1 uncultured Candidatus Bathyarchaeia archaeon | reverse complement strand
CATTGCCTAAGCAATTACACGAACGAAGGATAAAAAATACTTACGCTTGGCGGCCATAATCGATTTCTGACGTTATCTCCTTTCTTCGTTTGCATAAGCACTCCAAGGTTCGGTTTGATCTTGTGAATCGTACGGTAGGGGCCCGATATGAATTATTTTTCATATGAGAAAATGACCGTGAGTCAGATATAAATCTTGCGCTGAGATCCATTGCAGGCTATGTCTTAAGAGGCGCCGCGCTTTTCTGGACTACTGCTAACTTAACCTTTTCATCTTTGAGCATTTTCTCAGCGAGTCCCGTATCATCCAGAAAAAACCTCTGCTTTCTATTAATACGCTGATAAACGAATCCAGGATGATAAAGAGAGTTGATCAAGAATGCTCGATCAGTTCTTCGAAACCGAGTATCTGGATCAGACTCTTGCAGCGATTGCAGATTATGGTGAGACCCTCCAGCGCATCTTCTTTCACATCTAGTTTCACGACATCATAAGGAATTCCAGACTCATCGTCCGGGGACATAGTTTCACCACAGGAAGGACAAGGAAAATCGCCCTCTCCTTCAATCTTAGTCAGGTCTACTCTGAAAACGGACCGTCTTTTCATATTTTGTGTTCTCCGTGCATTTTCCAATCGGGGATTATCGTTTCAGATATTAAGATTTAAGAATTATAAGTCCATATACGTGGTCCTTGAACATATCTTTCTCACTTTTGTGTGCTGATTTGCACAACAACGGCGGGTTGTGGCTATGGCCTCCGGTTGCATTGGATGGCAGGTTATGTTGTCACTTTTTTCAGATACCTTGGACTAATCACCCAGAGAGCCTTGTTCTTAATCGAACCCAACATTCCCAAAAAACCTTTCCACTTTGTTTCAAAATCCAGTACGCGAAGGAATTAGGCTTCTGCGTTTTCAATGAGCAGCAAGAACACATATAAAAAGGAAACGCTGATTTACTAGGCTGGGCAGGTTGAGGAATGAAAGGTAGACTCGTCGTTGTGAAGGTCGGCACCGGCAG
>CAZQDW010000138.1:849-5247 GCA_964592315.1 uncultured Candidatus Bathyarchaeia archaeon | reverse complement strand
AAGCTTACACCAAAGGTGTCTGGGTCAGGATCGTGTTTTTCATAAACCTTGAAGGTTTGCCCTTTCTTAGAGGATGAAGAGCGTCAGACCCCCAAGAATCTAGCAGTAAGCAAGTTAGGTGATAATCTTTATCAACAACGGGATTACGTTAAGCCTTCTAGGGTGTGTACTGATGCAGAAGGATGCCAAAATTTACATTGAACAAACGATACTACCGCCAATCGCGAAAGAATATCCGAAAATGGCATCTGAGATGAGTATTCAAGTTCGAGGCTCGTACGCATTGGGCGTTACCGATCAGTTTTCAGACCTAGAAGCGATTATCTGGTTGGATGACCCGTTATGGAAGACTCATGGTGGGCAGGTGCAGTTGATGCTTCAGCGCTGGGAGCAGCAGCACGGTCGTTTCGCCCCTGCCGGGTATGGACATCCTGAAATTTGTGTGTGGTCGTCCTCGCGACTTGGAAGTTTGACAGAATTCTTGGAGACCAGAGCAGATCTCCCTTGGGAAAAGGTAGGAATTGAGGAATTCTACGAACTCCAGGAGAGCCTGATCATCCGCGACCCACATAACGTTTTTCATAGGCTTAGGGAGGCGACTGCACCTGAGCGTACCCCTGATTGGCTTTGGAAGAAGCTATTGATATCGAAACTGAATAAACTTGAAGACGACATCCAAGATTTCAAGACAGAAGTAGCAAGAAGCAAAATGATCGAAAGTCACATCATTCTCGGTAGCCTTTTGGAGGATTTGCTCCTCATCGGATTCATTACTAACAGGAAGTACTATCCTTACCGAAAACATTTGCAGTGGGCTTTTGCCAGACTACCTGCACTAGCATCCGAGGTTCTGCCTCATATCCAAGCAATCGCATCTTCTGCTGACTGGACTGAGAAACTAGCCTCGATTGAAGCTACTAAGGACACCTATTCAGATTACATAATGGAGAGAAGCATCCTTACGCCGGAAATAATGGGAGACCTTGTATGGGCTGAACGCTTTGAAGCGTGGTCCAATCCGCACTGGCGTGACCGCTTAAACAGAGGCGAGCAAAAGACGAAAGAAGCGGGATACGACTCAAGTTATGGGTGGATCTGGCACTGGTGGGACTGGATATAGAGGGTCGCTCAGCATCGTTATCCAACTATGTTGAGTATATTTAAGATTAAATAGTGCCCAAATCCTAAACATTTATGGAATGCAGATATACGGATAGGGGGAAGACTTCCGTGACTGAACAACAGATATTGCTCGAAAAAGAACTTGACGCAACAAAAGGAATCCTAAGATTAACGCCTTGCTTTGTGCCTAGGACGTCTTACCCCGGAATGGGTAGACTGGGACTAAAAGATTACTACGTGAGTCCTGAAAGAGGCTGGATATGTGAAAGATGGTTAGCGTCTTCCGTTGAGACTGTTAATCCCGTCAGGGTTAAAGATGAAGGCCTGAGCTTTATATCTTTCACCAAAGGTAGAGGCCAACTTTCCCTGAGAGATGCGTTTCAGCTATGCCCGGGGATGATGCTTGGAGATAAGTACGCCAGAGAGCACCAGAATAGGTTCGGAGTATTAACCAAAGTTCTGGACATAGGAGCACCGATCCCATGGCATATCCACGCAAGAGAGAACGACGCAAGGAGATACTGGAATATGAACGGCAAGGAAGAGGCATACTATTTTCTAGATACTGAAGATAGAGGGTCATTTCCGTATTCTCATATCGCTGTTCACACTCATGTTACGGAAGATGACCTTGTACCGATCTTGAAAAGATGGAACGATGACAAAGTATTAGATCTGTCACCAGCTTACAGGCTGAATATTGGCGAAGGGTTCCACATCTTTCCAGGTGTTCCACACGCGCCTGGAACGGCCCTGACTCTAGAGGCTCAAGAAGAATCCGATGTGTTCAATTTACTTCAAGCCATATGCGACGGAAGACGAATACCGAGGGACGATATGCTGCGCGGCCTACCCAGCGAGGAGGCAGTAGCCAAGCTCATCGACTGGGAAAGGTCGAGGGACCCTTTCTTCTATAAGAAGTACCATACTATCCCCCCAGAGATAGATAACCCGGGAAACGAGGGCAAGGGCGTTGAACACTGGGTTTACAACCCGAACAGGTCACGCAAATTCTGCGGCAAGGAGGTCAGAGTATTTCCACATCAGGCAATCGAGACCGTCGAAGAGGGCGGCTACGCTGTTTTCGTGTGGAAAGGGCGGGGCAAGATAGGGGAGCTCAAAGTGCAAGGGGGTAATCCAACAATGGATGAGCTCTTTGTATCAGCAGAAGCTGCCACACAGGCGCAAAGCATAGTCAACACAGGAGACGAAGACCTCGTCCTCTATAAGATATTCGGACCCGATGTTTACAAAGCCCCCATAATCTATGATTACATGTAGAATGGTATCCAGCAACTTCCAGGAAAGAGCCGGGGAGCATACAGTTGAAAGTACAGGATCTCAAGCCGGGAATGGACCAAGTGGATATAAGGGTTGAAGTTGTCGACCTCTCACAGCCGAAGAAGGTTACTATGGGCAATGGCGTCAAACGTGACATACTCCAAATTACGGTAAAGGATGAAACAGGTTCGATAGCTCTAGTTCTCTGGGATGATAAGGTCATCCGAGGCCTGAAGACAGGAGATAACTTAAGAATTAGAAACGGTTTCGTAACCTCATATCGGGGTGAATGGAGAATCAACCTAGGAAAATATGGCGAGCTGGAAAGAACCTGAGCCGCATTAGAACTTAAGCAATATGGAGATGCAAACGCATAGCGATGGTGGTATGCATTGGTCAAATTTGGGGTTCAGCTTTAGCAGGAAGAGTTTGATTTTGATGGATTGAAGAAAGCTTGGTGCGAAGTTGAGGATTTGGGTTACGACTCAGCTTGGCTGTACGATCACTTCTACCCCATGTCCAGTCAACCAGCAGACATATTCTCGAACCTTGGACTGTTCTTCCCTCTTTGGCTGCTGAGACGACTCGGCTTAGGCTCGGCGTATTGATGACATGCAACTCCTACAGGTTTCCTCCAGTCTTAGTAAGGATCGCGGCTTCAGTGGACGTGATGAGCCGAGGAAGGCTGGAGTTTGGCATAGGAGCAGGCTGGTATACAGACGAATATCTGGCTTATGGAATACCCTTTTTCCAGATGCAAAGACCAGGATCGAACAACTGGCGGAGTCTGTCGAGATCATCAGGAGGATATGGACTTGTGAGAAAGCCGACTTTCGGGGGAAGTACTACAAAATAATAGATCTCGTATCCTACCCCAAGCCTCTTCAGAAGCCGCATCCGCCTATCTGGATAGGGGGCAAGGGCTATGGGCTGCTAAGAATAGCCGCTCAATATGCTAGTCACGCCAATTTTGCACAATGCTCGGTTGGAGAGTTCAAGGAACGTCTCCTTGTCTTGAAGCGCCATTACCAGAGGATAGGAAAAAGCTCTGAGGATATAGAAAAACTTGGCACGGAATCGTCATAATTGCGGACAAAGAAGAAGCTAAACGGAAAGCTCTTCAATTCAAGGAGAACTCCAGCATCACTGAAATACGGAATCTGAGTTTTGATGATTTTCTGAGCAGAATTGTCGCTGGCACGCCTGAGCAATGCGTTGAAAAGATTCGAGAATACATAGATCTTGGTGTGACATACTTCATACCCCACTTCGCATTCGCACAAGACCTCAAAGCTTTGCGTGTGTTTATGGAGAAGGTGGCGCCGCAGTTCAGGTAGGAATAGACGGCTTCTAAAGCATCGCTGACTTACACCCCTATGTCGAAGATATAAGATCGCTGTAGGATTCGCTGACTAGGTTCCTCTTCTCGATCCCGAGTCTCCTTATCAACTCTTCTAGATCCTTTTTAGACTTGCGAATATCTTCGATGGAAGCTGGGGTCTTTCTCTCCAGCTCAACGAATTGCCCGAGCCCTTCAACTACATCGAGATGGATCTGCGTCCCTCTGTAATCGTAGATTTCTCTCCTCTTGTCTACAACAATCTTCTTCTTGAGGATTATATCAAAGAGCGTTTTGAAATTCTCGGGCTTCCGGATTCTGAGTATGAATACTGTGCTTTCTTTCGGTCCCTTTGCATCGTCTCTCTCATAATAGATCAACTCAGCCTTTTCTTTTCCCTCCGTTTCCCTAAGCTTCAATCTTCCTTCAGGAACCTTATAGTAAGTGTCAACTTGGTGGTGGATTCCAGATAGGTGCGCTTGTAAATGCTGCAATTCCTGACGTAGGCGATTATGGTCTTCAACCTTGGCTTTCAACTCTACAAGTCTGTGCTCAGAAACGTCCAGAGTCTCTTCCATCTCAACGTCACGACCTGTAAGCATAGGTAGAAATACAAATAAAGCCTGCAACCTGTCTCTTATACACATCTCCGAGCC
>CAZQDW010000138.1:0-839 GCA_964592315.1 uncultured Candidatus Bathyarchaeia archaeon | reverse complement strand
GCCTGCAACATAGGTTAAGTGAGGACCCAGCAGCGCTATGAGGAGGATTAAGCTACGTCTCTAAGCATAGAACCTTCGCTGAGAAGACGTCTGCCAGATTTGAAGGTCCTCGTTGGACAGATCGAGAATGTAACGGTCAAGGCGTCCATTCCCGAGCTCGAAGACTTCAAGAAGGAAATCGCCGAAGGGACAAAACGTAACTGCAACTTGGAATCGATAAAGGATAACCCAATCTTAAGGGCTTATCGAGACTTCTTCTGGAAGATCAAAGTCGATCCCACGAAAATCCGTCCAGCGTCAGAAGCCTTAACCAGAAGGGTCGTGGGAGGGAAGCCGCTTCCGAAGATAAACACATTCGTCGACGCCTACAATCTGGCATCGATCAAGAGTGAGATAGCTCTTGCAGCCTTTGACGCTGACAAGCTGCGCGGCAACTTGCTCATGCGTTTCGCTTTGCAAGGCGAGGAGTTCAGAGGGATCGGAATGGAAAAGCCGATGCGTCTCACGGGTAACGAAGTGGTCATCTCAGATGACGAGAAGATCGTTGCGATTTACCCGTACAGAGATGCCGAAGTCTCGAAGGTCACTGAAGATACCAAAAATGTGTCGATTCTCGTCTGCGGCGTTCCGGGAATCAGCGAAGACAAGCTGAAGTCAGCTATGAGAATATCTTTCGATTTTGTAACGAGGTTTTGTGGAGGAAACGCAAGACCAATGTGAGGTGAGAACATGTCATTGTCATTCAAGTCTCGGATGGAAGCTTCAGCGAAGAAGTCCGGTTCAAATATCGTTCTAGCCCTAGACCTGTTCCATGACGATCGTAAAACCCTCTTCGAGAA
>CAZQDW010000137.1:0-5299 GCA_964592315.1 uncultured Candidatus Bathyarchaeia archaeon | reverse complement strand
TTGACGCTTTGAATGAGCTTGTCGCGTATTTTCTCGCTGGGAACCTTCAATAGGCTGAACATAACAGCCGGGTCGACTTCTCTGAGTATTGTGCCGTGTTGGTGAACGACGCCCATCCTTCTGGTCTGAGCGTTTCCAGAGATCTTTTTGCCACTGGCGACGATGTCATTTATTGGTTTGAACTCTGCTGGAACGCCGAGGAGGTTCAACCCGTATGACAACCCTGAACATAGAACCTCGTAACTTTTGAGTATGTCTCGTGGGACAAGCCTATGGTCTTCGTTCACCATGATGCTGTAAGTTAGCTCACCGTCGTAGTCGTGGTAGACGGCTCCTCCACCTGTAACTCTTCTAACGTAGTCTACGCCCTTCGACTTACAGGCGGCTATGTCAACCTCGTCTTCCATGCCTTGGAAGTAGCCTATAGATACAGCCGAGGGTTTCCACCTGAAAAATCTGATCGTGTTCGAAACGAGCCCTTTCGATCTGGCAACAGCTATGGCTTCGTCGAGAGCCATGTTGTAATAGGCGTCATGAGCATTAGTATCTAGAAGACGCCATTCCTCAGCCATATCAAACACTCGCCATCATAATGCATTTGGCAATGTCTTCAGGAGTGGCGCCCAGCAATGTGGCCTTTTTCTTGTCCATGAAAGCCTTTATGGAAGTGCTTAGGCTCTTCTGTTCAAGTGGAGAACCGATGAGCATATTCTCGATTTCCTCGATGAAGTCTTCGGGGTGAAGGAAGAAGTCTCCCATTATCTTTATCTTCTTGATCTTTCCGTCCTTTTCGGTCAGCTCAACCTTTATCATTTTTCCGCCTTCAACCTTGTAGACAGATCTTCCCATGCCAGCTCCCTCTTTAAGGATCAACGTGTCCCTACAAGCTCTAAGATTCCCTCTTAAGAATCTTGTGCAGAAAGAAGGTTTAAATATCATCTAGTATGGTCTAGTATAACGAGTCAGCTGATCCGTCGGTGATGGCAATGAATGTCCCAAAGGAGATCATTACGTACTGTCCGAGGTGTAAGATACATAAACCTCACTCTGTCTCGCTTTACAAAGAAGGGAAAAGACGGGCATTAGCTAAAGGCGAAAGGCAACATGAACGCAAGAGGAAAGGATACGGCGGACAGAAGTATCCAATGCTGAAAAGGAAGGCGAAGACGACGAAGAAACAAACCCTAAAGATCAGGTGTAAAACCTGCGGATATACAAGACACAAAGAGGGCATACGGCTAAGGAAGCTGACAATCACGTAGCCGAATTGAAGGGCAGAAGAATCCAATATGAGCGAGTGGGAGAAAGTTATACCGAAACCCAGGAGCTATTTCCTCAGGGTGAAATGTCCAGATTGCGGAAACGAGCAAGTGGTTTTCAGCCGCGCGGCAGTCGTTGTTCGCTGCAACATCTGCGGCACGGCGCTAGCAGAACCGACTGGTGGAAAGACCAAGATAAAGGGAGAAGAAGTTGTGGTATTGGAGTGAGAAGGATTGTCAAAGCGGGAAGAGTGGCCGGAAGTCGGCGAACTCGTAGTTACCACCGTGAATAGGATAATAGACTACGGCGCCTACGTCAGATTGGATGAATACGGGAAAGAGGGGCTTCTTCACATCTCTGAAATCTCGTCAAGCTGGGTCAAGAACATTCGGGATCACGTTCGGGAAGGACAGAAAGTTGTGCTAAAGGTTCTGCGGGTTGATCCTGAGAGGAAACACGTGGATCTCTCTCTCAGAAGGGTCACAAAAAGGGAAAGGACAGAAAAGACGCTTTCATGGAAGAGAAGCAAGAAAGTGGAAAGTCTCCTAAGAGGCGCCTCCAAGAAGATGGGAATCCAACCCGAAGACGTTTACGAGAAGGCAGGTGTACTGATAGAGAAAGGATTCGGAGATATCTATGATGGCCTTGAAAAAGCCGCAAGGGAAGGAGCTGATGCTCTCCTAGAACTGGGTGTTCCTGTAGATGTGGCTACTGTGCTTGCTGAGATTGCCAAGGAAAAGATCAAAATACCCATGGTGAAGGTAAGGGGGACATTAAACCTCACCTGCACAAAACCTGATGGAGTGCTAGTAATAAAGAATGCGCTGTTAAGCGCACAGAAAATAGAAAGACCTCACGGTGCAGAAATTAGCATTAGCGTGGTAGCTGCGCCAAGATACCGGATTGAGGTCTTAGCTCACAACTACAAGGAGGCAGAGGCTTTACTCAAGCAAGCCGAAGAAGTTGCCCTAGACAGAATAAACGAAGGTGGAGGGCAAGGGTCGTTTACTAGGGGCTAACAAGAGATGGTCTGGCTTCTCAGACGATGTGAAAAATGCCGAAGATACGCCCTGAAGAAAGATATATGCCCCTATTGCGGAGGAAAGATGCGTATACCCCACCCGGCTAAGTTTTCTCCCGACGACAAGTACGCTAAGTACAGACGAGCGATGAAAGAGGTGTCTGTGAAGGGTGAAGAAGACAATTATAATCGATAAGAACAAGGTCGAGCTCAGACACCCATTTTTGATAGAAGGTCTTCCAGGTCTGGGATCCGTCGGCAAGATCGTCATACGATACTTGAGCAAGCAGATGAAGATGGAGAAATTGGCGGAGCTCTACTCTCCTCACTTTGCCTACTACGTACTTGTCAATAAGAGGGGAAGCGTTAGACTTCTTAGAAACGACTTCTACTACTGGAAGAATGAGAAGGGAGAAAACGATCTGATACTACTGACAGGTGACAGCCAAGCGCAAACGATGGAGGGCCAATATGAGGTGGGGAGCTCCATTCTTGACTATGCCGAAAAGACGGCCGTAAGACTCATAATCACAATTGGAGGTTATAGATCCGAGGTCAAAGATAAGCCCAATGTCATAGCGGTCTCAACAAGTCCAGAAGTTTTGGGGAAGGCTTTAGAGGCGGGGGCAATGAGCAGCCCTGCCGGAAACCCGATCGTCGGGATAGCTGGACTACTATTAGGGCTATCCAGGCTTAGAAATATGGATGCGTTATGTCTCTTAGGAGAGACGCCGGGTTACTTACCTGATGTAAAAGCTGCTAAGAGCGTCTTAAGCGTAATTGCGAAAATGTTGCAGATTGAGGTCAATCTGAAAGGGCTCGATAAAGAGATAGATAAGTCTGAACTAATAGTAAAGAGAATGCGCGAGATTGAAGAGCAAAGAGAAGCCGCCGCGCAGAAGATACGAAAAGAAGAGGAAGAACGGGTAACATATATAAGTTAGACTCTTAATGAACGAGTATACCGATCCAGCCATCAACCTCAAGATTAAATACGTAATCTTGAATCTAGACCTTTCGCCCCGGTCAAGCCTCAAAACTGGCAAAGTATACGTCTTAAATTCAATAGTGGAGTATAATAGCATTACAACAACGAGAGCTCATCGTTCCGGAGAGAGGCTTCAAAAGGATGACCGAATGATTAGAAGTCTCCTCAGCAGTTCCGAATCGATTCCGGCTTTGCTCTTTGAACCACTCAGCGATAAGCTTATTCCTTATTTTCCTTGCATTCTCTATATCTGAACATGAAACCTCAAGAATGTGTGGTGGACAAGCAAGCATATCTGTAACTTCAATTGCTATTGTTTTCTCGCTTGGCCTCAAATTTACAATCTGAGGAATACTTGGTAATCCTTCTTCTTTGTTTTTCTCGTTTATCTTGTTTTTCAATTCGTCCAGGCCCTGTCTTTTTATATACAGACACCAAAGACCGTAATTGTCAAGAAGCAATATAATGTTTGAAGCTCTATTGGCTGTTTGGAGTATTTACTTCCTCTTCTACTACTGAAAATGTAGCGAATCCCTACATTTGGGGTCGCTGAATAAACATAAGCACGACGAGATTTTGAAGTCTTAATTGTTTGTTAGGTTTCTATTCTTCTGCTTGAAATTCCAATTTTCTCTGCACCTGCCAAGATCTTACATAGTCTGAGGGGTCAAACGGGCAGATTTTTATGATTTTAGAATCTTTGCCAAATTCCACCTGTAAGTCTGGTTCCATGAAAAGGACACCTATCTCGTTATCCTCAAGTGTTTCTTCTATTCTGTTCGAGATATGCCTAGTACGTTCTTCTAGACTTTGCTGAAGAAGTTCCGAAACAACAGTGTTTGACTGTTGGCTTCTGAGCATTTCAGCCCAAGCTTCTGATTCACCTATTAATACAGGATCCTCTGTAGCTACAAAACCAGCTCCATTCTCAACAAGACCTTTAGCAGCCTTGTAGTTTTCGCTGTCCATGAGGTAGAGTTGGATTAATGCTTCTTCTCCAGCTTTAAAGACACGGTCCCTGTAGATTTTGCTTACCTTTCCGCTGAACATGGCAAGCCTTGTATTTACATAGGCCCAAAACTCGCTGGTTTTCTGTCCGAAGTCGTCAGGAAGAGAAGCTGCAAGACTCCTAAATTCGGCTTCAGTGTACATTCGAGGCACCAAGAAAAGCGTTTTCCCCATAGAAATCACTCTTTCGCATATGAAGCATAAATATTTCACAATTGCCAAAACTATTCAAATATATGGGGAGACATACTTCTGGGTTTCAACAACGGTGAGTTTAGATATAGGTGCTTAGAGCCTAGGACACTGAATAGAATCCAGAGCTACAGGGCGTGTGCATTTTGAGAATTTTGATTGCGTACTACTCGAAGACAGGGAAGACGGAAACAATCTCTAAGGCTATAAAAGAATTTTTGGAGCCGAATTGTGAAGTTGAAATGTTAAAGATCAAGATGGCAAAGGAGTATAGCGGCTTGCTGCCTCACCTTAATCCGAGAATCTTATTCGACATCTTTCTGAGTAGGAAGCCGGAGATAAAAACTGTGAAAGACATGAGTCCATATGATCTTGTGTGTGTTGGGACACCTAACTGGTACGGTCGCATTGCACCTCCAGTAAACACTTTCATAGAGAAAGTGACTGGTGTCAAAGGAAAGAAGGCTGTAGCCTTCGTCTCTTCTGGGTTTGGAAAAGAAAGTTACGCTGACGGTCTGGCGAACAGGCTTGAGGAAAAGGGCTTCAAAGTTTTAAAAAAGCTCAGCCTCTCCATAAGAGAGATAAGCGAATCACAGCTGATAGAGATTGGGGAAAGGATTGGACGAGGCATCTTTCCTCTGGATCGGCGAAAAGAATGACATAGAGTAATGACACAACCGCCCATGTGATTGAGATCTTCTCAGTCTGTTGCTTGCTTCCAAGAAGGAGAACAGCTCCTATCGCCCCTAGTGTTAACATCGGGACTGTGGCAAGCTGGAAACTGTGTTGTGTCCACCATATCCATCTGACTGAGGCAGTAGGACGTCACC
>CAZQDW010000136.1:0-5314 GCA_964592315.1 uncultured Candidatus Bathyarchaeia archaeon | reverse complement strand
CATCTATTAACACAACGTTTCCAGTAACTACGGACCTATGTGACCTTGCTCAGTCTGACAGATCACACACTTCAATCCTGTTCTCTCTAACACCTTCTTCACTTGAACTCTAATATCGTCTATGTTCAGCCCTTTCTTCAGACCTATGCTCTATCGGCGAAAGAGAAAACGTTCAGAAAGCTGTTTGAAAAGCTGGCGTCCTATTTTAAAAAGTTCAAGAATTAAGACTTTGAGTTTGATGATAAGGAGAAAGTACGATGCTAATAAACAGGATAGCACCACTGAGAAAGCCAGATAGTATATGTCGCTTCGGTAACTGGTTAAGCGCAGCAACTGTAGCAACCTGATAGCGGCTTCATTTGAAAAACCGTAAAGTCGAAACCAAAGGCTAACGTCGAAAACCCACAACCAGACAGAAGGGACAAAAGCCGTGAGAAAAAGGGCTTTAGTCCATTTTCGATACTTCAGATTTCTGACACCATCTACAATCATGAAGGGTATGAAGGCGACCAAATACTGAGGATTTACAAGCCAAAATGTTATTAGTAAAGAGAGGATTCCGAGCAGAGCGACTTGATCATAGTCCGATGGTCTCCTGAGCATGATATGTATGCCCGAGGCTACTAGAAGAGAGACCAGAAGAATGAAGCTTGTTTCGAAGTACTGTAGGGTATCCCAGCCGTAGAGGTTGTGAAGATAAGTTAAGAGTGAGAAGATGCCGTTGAAGGAGTAGCATAAAGGATTAGGATAGTAAGGATTCAGTCTGACCAGCCAGACCGTCTCAACATAGCGCCGGAAGGCAGTGGTCAGTGAGAAGGGAACAGTGAAAGCAACGAACACCGAGACAACGGTCAACAGGGCAGTCAGAGCGTGTCTTAAGCCCCTCTCTCGCAGAAGAGAGAGTAGTATCAAACATATCGGAAATAGAGCGTATTGCTTCGTCATCAAGGCCAGGCCACTCAAGACCCCCCCCGAGATTGTACGTTTGCTCTCGAACATGTATACTGAAGAGAACAAGAAGACGACCGATATTGCGTCGAACTGCCCGAATATGGAAGAGATGTAGATGGACCATGGATTCAGAAGCCAGAGCGATGAAGCTATCAACCCTAGTCTTCTGTTTTCGGGAAACATTCTCAAGAGAATGAATCCAATAGAAAGGTCTGCCACTATGATAGGAGCTTTCACGACGAGCCTCCAAGCTGGGCTGTAAGCTTCAGACACAGGAGCAAGAAAGTACGATAGTGCCAGTAGAAGCAACCAGATAGGAGGATAGCAATACGGCCATCCATAAGGCCAAAACTCTAGAGGCACATCATTGTGATTATAGAAGTCGAGACCATATATCTGGAATGTCTTTGCAAAAGCCCAAAATTGTCCTACGTCGGAGCCAGCGGCTAGAGGAGCCAGAGCAAACCTGATCGAAGCGGAAACAACAAAAACCAGCAGCGATAAGGTGAAGGAGAAATCTCGAGATGGTCTAGTAAGAGCTACTATATTACGGCAATCCATCCTCAGCGCCATCTCCTACCTGCTTAGACAGACAGACTCCGTTTTAAACCATCCCCCTCCTTCTTGGCGTCCTCTACACCACTGTCACATTTGCTGACGGAACGCCGCAGAACCTAAAGGCAAACCTTTTCCCACCGCCTATCAGAGACGGCCAAAAAATGCGGAGAAGAAGCGGGCCGCGTGAAGTGGTTAGCCTAGCCTACTGGCCAAGAGAAAATCTGGTTGTTAGACCGCGAAGCGCCGATGTAGACTTTGACACCTGGCGATGTTAGCTCCCAGACTCCTACAGTGTTTCCAGGCTTATTTGTTTGAAATGTTATGCGCAAGTACAGATAGAGGTAGTCACCAATTCGGACGTTATAGCTTTGCCAATAGCCTCCCCTGTAGAACTGTGGGCTCGTTAATCTCCACTGGAAGCTGCTGCTGAAGGTTATGCCGACTTGGTTTTCGTTTGTTTCGACAGCGACCCAATCTTGGCTGGCGCCGTTCACGTAGCTGCCGCCAGCGGACCCAAAGTTCTTACTGTACGTCTGGCCAGTCGTTGATACATACACGATGCCCCACCAACTGTTAGTGCTTGACACGTAATAGATGTAGAAGTTTCCGCTGATTGATGGGTAACTTGAAGCCGGAATGTGCGGTAATATGTAACCCATCGCCCAGTTACCCGCGCTGTCCCTATAGGCCCATTCGATCGACCACCGGTACGAGCCTGTAAACTTGTTCAGAAAGACCCACATTTGCAGTATCCAGTTCCCAGTCGTGTACACGGTGACCACTGGACCTATATACGCACTTGTGGTAAGCGTCACCCCAGTCGTACTGATGGAATAGCTGCTCTTGAGTCCTTGGCAATTCGTTGGAACGTAGTCGGGGTCAAAGTGGTATCCAAACAGGTCGTCGACGCGTTGCACACCTCTCGGCACGATTGGAGGCGCATCTTGCGCTTGGACGAGATTAAGTGACGCCAAGACTATGGACAGCATCAGAAGCGCCATGACGGCCATTCCGACAATTCTTTTCTTCGTGGATTTCCACCTCCTTTCCGACTGGGTACTTGTTTCATTAGGCCCCTCCTCGGCGTTTTGACAGGGATAGGGCCAAAACTTCTTAGCCAAACGAAAACCTGAGGCAAATTAGCTTGGCTATAGAGTAGCCCGTCCTTGTCGAACGGAGTTAGACCAGGCAGCTAAATTAAGGTATTTCAAGATATCTATGGTCACGCATGCAAATCGCTAAATTACTTAATCAACTTTGAAGAGGCAATTAACTCTATAAAGTCAAACCAATATCTAGAGATATAAGCGCAGCATGCTGATGCACAGGTATGTTATTAAGTCCATAGTCTTTCCAAGCTGCTCCAGCACTTTCAGCGACCAGTTTCATTCAAGTCAGCCGCTGTACAGTTGAAGGCTATGCTCCGCTTGGGTGAAATCAGGGTCTATTTACTAGACGATCTTCTGAGACGCCTCGGCAAGGATTGTGAGATATGCGTTTACAGTCCAGCTAAAAGGCGCTTCTTGAACTATGAATGCCGCAAATGCATAGAGCAAGCTGAAAGGCTAGTCCACTCCATCGTCCCAGACGAGAACTACATCTTAAACCCCGAGAAACTCTACAAACGGCTGACGAGGAGACCCCCCAAATTCCTAGATAAAAGAAAAGCCTACTGGGAATGGAAACAGAGAAGACAACGCGAGGAACTTTCGGCTCGTATGATGGGCTGGGCTTGGAGCAAAGGGCTTTTCTCAAAGACGTTGCCGATAAATCATGATGAGGAGGCATTTGATGATGGATTTCTGGACTCTTCAAGATGTCAAGCGTTTCAAAGAGATTTCCTCTAGGGAGTTCAAACAGGCTGAGAAAGCCATATATGATCTTCTAGGCGAGTGGCTTCAGCAAAGGTCGCCTTCAAGCAAGATATACATCGATCCCGGGGAGTTCGGCATAGATGTCATCCAGTCTATTGGCCGCTTTTCTATAGGCTACGAGGTGAAGATGACAAAACTATCCAATGGTCACATAGATCCTTCGCCACTGTTTCAGGGAATAGGGCAGGCTATACACTATCTCCATAGAGGGATGGACCGCACCTACCTAGTCGCCCCTGCTCTTCAAGACTTAGAATACTTCACGGAGTTCTTTCGAGCTACTGTAAGATTGGTCGGGCTTATACTGTTTGATAGACATTTCAATTTCGAAGAAACAGTGAAACCGGCTGGCTCTCAGCTGTATTCCAATGGCATGAAGAAGATCCTAGAAGAACTCTTGTCAACGCATAAACTAGGCATAGCCACTTTGCGCCTGCAACGTTTCAGAGAACGATGGACGAGATAAAACGAACTCTTAAGCGAGAAGAGCGATCACGAGTAACTATTGACAAATTCCCCATGGACCTTGGGCGTTCAAACCTCTTCTACTTTTTCATCCTTATCGCTACGGTTAGAAAAAAGCGATGAGAGGAGCTATTAATAATTACTAGTAACGGTGAATCGGCGTTGTATCGGACGCGTTTGAGAGAGTATGCAGCGCTCACAAACAGCCCGATCCTGTATTGCCTAACTTATCAGCCAGCAAGCCATAGTATTGGGAACGGATGGCCTATCAGTGGTTGATTGACTTCGTCAAGTTTCTAGAGATTGTCGCCTTTCATCCTCAGGCTCTGAAACTCATTCTAGAGTACCTTCCAAACTGGAAGAACTCTTTCTTGACGGAGCTTTTCCTGCGGGTGAACAGAGGAAGTTCCATGAACTCGCATGGCAGGCCTTACAGAGCGACGCTGTTCTCTACAAGGATGAGACTACGAAACAATGGATGTTATCTTTTGAGTAGCGTGAGGCATACACTTTGCCAGGATTCTTGTCGGCGTTGCAATCCTCTATCAAAGGAATCCTAGCAGCTGGAAGGACCCAACAAGAAAGAGACGCTCAAAGAAAGCGAATAGAGTATCTTCAAAGGTATGTGGTCGCATCAGAAAGGGCTCATCTCATAGTTAATACTATCATAAGCTTCAATCTTCTGTTCAAACGCCTAACAGATGTACCTCATCTGTTCAGAGAAGACATCCAAGTAGTAAGCGGACTGCATCTTCCTTGCGAGAATGAAAAAGATTTCTTAGTCAAATTGGGAGGGTTGAAAACACTCGAAGTCGACTTGGATGCGAAAAAGTTGAAGTTGAAGGAATCTAAGAAGGGTTGGAAACTTCTCAAGCTCATGGAACGATGGTTCTGTGAAAACAACCTAGCCTATGATAAGAATATGTTCCAGACATGGAGAAACATCATCGATCTTAGGACTGCATCTTTTCCATGTAATCCCACCGACGCAAGGGTCGTCGACCTGCTTCGATTCTTTGGGCACAGCGTTCCTGCGGAATATGTGAAACTTTGGGATTCAGTTCTAGACAAGTTCTTAGAGTCTTAATATGCTTCAAATCGTCTTGAATGCGGCTGTATCCAAAACCAAACCAGAAGAGAAACATTACCGCGAAGGAATCATCCTTCACAGCTGGCTTTGTATCCACATCTTGGACACAGCACTTGACAAGTGGTGTAGTTTTGTAACTAGTTAAAGAATGATTCCGTTGTAGTCTATTTTTGAGCTGTATAGCTGCTTGAACTTCGCGCCGAATTGCTCCTCGCACTCATCAAAGAAGACCTCAGAAGTTTCAGCCCAAGGATATTTTTTGATTACATCCGCAAACTCTGGATAGCCCGTCGTTCGCAGGTTCGCCGTTCTGTCCACTCCATAAGCTCTTCTCTGACGAGTCATTGTCCTAGCCACTTGGCTTGGAGTCAAAGGT
>CAZQDW010000135.1:0-5317 GCA_964592315.1 uncultured Candidatus Bathyarchaeia archaeon | reverse complement strand
GAGAGCTGAGGGAGGAGGAGGTGCAGGTACTTCGATTCATAGCTGAGAAGGGCGGGAGGGTCCTAGAGTCCGACCTGAGGAAGAAGTTCATCTTGCCTAAGACTTCGTTATGGCGCCTCGTGAGGAGGCTTGAGAGGCTTGGGTATGTCAGAGTTAGCAAGGTCGGTATACAGAACGAAATAGAGTTGGTGAGAAGAGTCTAAGGGTCTCTGGGCGGAGGCATTCCAAGATTATGAAACGGTCGTTCAACAGTTTCCCTTATGAAGCCCGTTAATGTCAATCCAAGGTGTGGTTGAGATGAAAAAGAGTGCACTCATTGCTCTGGCTCTAATAGCTTTAGCAATACCTTCTCTAGTGCTCCCACTATCTGGCTACGCTGTGAGAGAAGATCAGACAAAGGCCGACAAGTTCACGGAGATCGCTGAGCGAGCCCATGAGCAGGCATTGATGTTGATAGGTCGGGCGAGCGAAAGGGGTCTAAACGTCACTGAGGCGAACAGGCTGGTTGCTGAAGGTGAGTCTCTCCTCCTCCAGTCTAAGGGACTGTACGTATTGGCTAACTACACAGATGCACTGCGAAGGGCTCGTGAAGCTCAAGAGAGGTTCAGGGACGCGATTAGGGCTCTCGAAGGAAGAGTAGAGGACGCTGAGGATCATGAGATCGCTAAGGGTCTGTTGACAGCGATTAGCCGAGCCGAGGAGAGGATTCAGAGGCTGAGAAATGTCGTTGAGAACTTAACCTGGACCAGTGAGAACAGTAAGTTCTTCGATTGGGTCGAGGGGAACCTGACACAGGGTCAAGAGAACCTCGATGACGCGAAGGATCTGCTTGGAGGTAGACCTTTGAATGCTTCGAGGGCTGCTGCACTCTTGGCTGGTGCGAACAGGTATCTTGAGGACGCCCATAAAGCTTTGAAAGGGATCGGGGACTGGACTGTGGCTTGGCGGGCTGAGAACTTCATCAGGGGCATGAGGAAGCAGCTTGAGAAGATCGAGGATCGGCTCATGGCTCATGAGCTAGGAGAGATCGAGGGCTTGATTGGGAGTGCCAGATGGAAGATCCTGTCCGGGAACAAGAAGGGTGCCTTAGAAGACATCAAGGAAGCCAGAGACATGCTTCACGATGCTATCAGAGGGCTTTCGAGGAGCCAGGGAAGAGGGAAGTAGCATTCTGCACGCAGCGAGGATCTGACAATTGTGTTCAAGATGGGTCAGCTCCCCCCTGGTTCACATTCGACGCTGAACAATTCCGGTTTTTTTAAACCATATCGAAACGTTTTCCTGATTCATCATTGGTTTGCTGAACTCTTCGTCTATCCTTGGATGCCAAGTTGGTAAGGGCTATATCCGAGGTCTTCTTTTGAGGACCTTTCGGATCCTAGTAGATATGAAACTGTGGGGTGCTCGATTGCGGGTGTGTATGCTTGTTACTGAACTTTGTCATAGAACTAATATTCATATGAAGTTAAATATTGGGATGCGGAAAGACTACTTGGGACATGATGTCACCTCATGCCCCGGAGCGCCGAGGGGGGGGGGCGCCGTGACACAAATTCCCAAACCGTGTCTAGACGGAAATAAAGGAGGAAAGTATAAGGAGATGGATAAAAGCGGAAAAACGACTATTGCTGCTCTGGGGATGATATTTGTCATTGTGCTTTCCATGGGACTGTCGCTTGCTCTTAACGTAGGTGCAGTAGACAATATGCCAGCCAACAAGTTCGTGTACTCCACTGATGATTCGCCGACTTATTTGACTGAAGTTAATGAGACGCAGGACGTTGTCCTTTTCAAAGCTAAGTTCAAATCGTCGACGACGGCTGACTATTTGATAACGTTCGCATCAGAAGTAGCGCTCTATACGAACACTACAGTTAAGGGTACACAAATTTTCCCCGGCGTTGTACAAGCGACAAGCGCAGCTGGACTACAAATAACCATAAAAGTAGACGGTGTTCCGTTGCCCCCTATACTTGTGACCTACTGCGATAGGATCTTCGGAATCAAGACAAATGTCTTTACGGATCCGGCGATGTTCCTAGCAGCGTGGATTCAGACAAAAAGTACGCACAGCTTCATGTGGGTAGCCATGAACTTGGGCAACGGAGAGCATGAAGTACAGGTAATTGGCCATTTCTATGCAAGTTCAACCAATATAGAAAGCGACGCCTGGGTAGAAGCCGGCTACAGAATTCTGACACTTGAACCTATAAAGGCTAACAAGGCAATTTACGTACCACCTGGAGATTACGTATTACCACCGTAGCTAGCTCTACACCAACCTGCTCGATAGGGCAGACACTAGCAACCAGCAAGTACCCCCTTTTTTTGGTGGTGTTCCATAATATGACGACCTTTGTGAGTGCACTGACTATTCGACAGTTTACTTCCAGCATATTGTTTTGCTGAAGAGATGGCGGGCAGAAGAAGATGGGAAAGTTCCTATAACTTAACGGTGCTGGGACCTTGGTTTCAATAGGAGACATGAAATACGATGTGCTAAGTTATCTGAATTCACATCTACACATCGAAATCGTAGAGTCCTTCATCCGATACCTGAAGAAAAGAATAAGAAGAACTGGCTAAGAACAAAAGTCCTCATCCGTCCAAGAGGAACATCCTAACTCCCCCATCCTCAGATGCTTGAAAATCGATCCTCCAAGAGTCACTTCAGAAGGCGTCTAATTGTATGCCGTCCCCTTTGACTAAAGCATGGATGCTTAGATTCCTGATCAGAGTGAACCATCTGAAGAAGATCCTCTCAGTGTAGGAAGGTATCAAATCAGCAACCAGATTGACCGTAGGAGAACAAGGGGGAATACCTCCCCTCGATCGACCTTGACCTCCTTTTTTTCGAAGCTTCATGCTTCACTGTCCGATTAATAGAATTCGTACTCTAGTTTTCATTACGGCTTTCCTTCTTTTGGTTGCATGAGCCTAACCGTATCTGAGTTGAGGTTATAAGCAGTTGAGTGGGTAAGGAGGGGAATCGCCTATTCTAGGCTCACGCCGTATCTTTTGGCTACTCCAAGCAGCTTCTTGATGACCCCCGCCCTTTCCGCTGTTTCCTTCAGCCTGTCTAAATCAATCTTGTTTCTTCCCAGCCTTAGTACTACTCCAACATCCTTCATATCTTTTCGGTGTGATGACAAGAGCTTCAGAATCAAGTACCTCTTCGAGACAGGAGGCGACGAAGGCTCCGTAAGGGGCGAAGCAGTTCGGTCAAGAGTTCTTGATCAAGTTGTTCGCTCCTAGATCCTAAGAACCTAACGTGTTAGGCTAGAAGTGTTGTAGCTATGTCTTCTTCGATTGCCGCCTTTACTTGGTTTCTATTTTTGTCGGTATCCTCAGCCCATTCTCCTTCGCCACCGCAATATGAAGCGGGTCATAGAAGGTTATGTGTC
The DNA here is from genome assembly GCA_964592315.1 of uncultured Candidatus Bathyarchaeia archaeon. GTDB lineage: Archaea > Thermoproteota > Bathyarchaeia > Bathyarchaeales > WAQA01 > CAZQDW01. The sequence goes on along the minus strand of CAZQDW010000135.1, from coordinate 1,913 downwards.
GTTTGAAAGATATCGAGGAGCCGCGCCACTTTGTCAGTGAGGCTGAACCTTGGGCAAATGAAGTTAAATAAAGAGGACTCAGCTTAACGAAGTGAAATAAGATGAAGGTTAAAGCAGTTGCTTGCGTCGGGGCGGGGATGGTAGGTCACAGCTGGGCAACCCTGTTCTCGTCAAAGGGTTTTCAAGTCAATCTCCAGGACCTCACCGAAGACTTGCTGAAGAGCGCGGTTAAGCGGGTGGAGGCGAACCTCGTTTTTCTGGAGCAGAAGGAGCTTCTGGGAAAAAGCGAAGCTGAGGCGGCCCTCAGAAGGGTGAAGACGACCACCGACATTGCCGAAGCCGTAAGTCAAGCGGATTATGTCCAAGAATCCGTCCCCGACAATTATGACGCCAAGAAGAAGGTATTCAGAGAGATGGATGATGCCGCTCCAGAGCACGCGATCCTCGCCAGCAGCTCCTCAGGGCTCCTGATGACTGAAATCCAGAAGGCGACGGCGAAACCTGAGAGGTGTGTGCTGGCTCATCCGATCCTCCCACCCCACCTCATACCCCTTGTCGAGGTGGTGGGTGGGGAGAAGACGTCGCGTGAGACCGTTTTGGCTACCCGTGATTTCATGATTACGCTAGGAAAAGTTCCTGTTGTGCTCAACAAGGAGGTGCCTGGCTACATAGTGAACAGATTGACGGCGGCTCTTTGGCGCGAGGCTGTTAGCCTAGTTGCCAACGGGGTAGCTAGCGCAGAAGACGTCGATAGGGCCTTCTGTATGGGGATCGGGCTCAGAGACCCATTGCTCGGACCATGTCTACGCGCGCATGTGGCTGGCGGAGGAATTGAACGCTTCATCGATAACTACGACCAATCTTATAGTAGTAGATGGAGGACGATGGAGACCTGGGCGTCAATGCCCTCTCTGGCAGCGAAGAAGGTGATGGAGAGCGTTAACGAGATGGAGGTTGTCCGTACAAAGACGTTAGAGGAGATCGAGGCGCTGAGAGACGAGAAGCTGATAGAGATCCTTAGGCTTATGCTACCGAAGCATCCGTTCTACTAATTGCTCATGCTTGGTGCAAGGCTCTTCAGAGAACATAAGCAATCAGGGAAGTCATAGTCCGGCGGCATTGGTAAACGGGAAAGGTGTGTGAAAATCACGTGACACAATCTGTCTGGAACAAGTTGCGGAGAAACAAAACTCTTAAGGCGACGTCGAACCCAACCACTGTTTGTGGGAAGCTTTGAAGGTTCTTGAAGAGGGTCAGGGGGAGCTGCTCGGCTGGCTCGACCCCGACGAGGCACGCCGCTGGATGACTGAGAAGAAAAGCCGAGGGCTGGAGGACAAGAGGATGACGCTGAAGGAGGCGGTTCAACGGTTTACCCGAGACGGCGACTACTTCGCCCTCGGTGGATTCGGCCACATCCGCTTCAGCATGGCTGCCATATATGAGATGATTCGGCAGGGGAGACGAAACTTGGCCATGGCGGGGAAGACAGCCGTCCACGACATCGACGTCCTCGTGGCCTCAGGGGTGGTTGACAGGGTGGAGTGCGCCTACAGCTTCGGCCACGAGCTGAGGGGGCTGTCGCCGGCTGGACGCGCGGCTGCGGAGAGTGGGAGGGTGAGGGTGGCGGCGGAGCTCTCTAACGCCGGGTTCCAGTGGAGGTTTAAGGCAGCGGCTATGGGGCTCTCGTTCTTTCCGGCGCGGGTTATGCTGGGTACGGACACCCTGAGGTACAGTTCAGCAAAGGTTGTGGAGGACCCTTTCACAGGAAAACCCCTCTGTTTGCTGCCAGCTTGCTACCCGGACTTCGCCTTCATCCATGTCCATCGGTGCGATATGAATGGCAACGCTCAGATCGACGGCATAACAATCGAGGACTCCGACCTCGCCCGAGCGGCGAAGAGGCTGGTCATCAC
>CAZQDW010000134.1:0-5337 GCA_964592315.1 uncultured Candidatus Bathyarchaeia archaeon | reverse complement strand
TTAGTATGGCTACTCCTGCATTGCTCATGTTGTCTATAACCTTGAAGGCTTGAGAAGTTGTCAACTCGCAACAGGAAGACTTGGGCGAAGAGTCTTGATGGCAGTGCAAGCAGTTGAGGTTGCATCTGTTGGTGAAGTTCCAGACGATAGTTATCGGGGCGCCAGTTGGCTGAGGATATCTTATTCCGAAGTCCGCAATTCCCTTAACCACGCTCAGCATGCACCTACGGACCAAAAAGTCCTCAAACAGTTGCTTTACAGTGCTGTCATCAACCCCAAGATGAGAGAACAATTGACGAATTAGGGGCTTCAGAGCCATTGCTGTCAACACGCAACTTTGACATAAGAAACGCTGATTTCCTGAGTAGATGTCAAATACTGAGAGCAATCGCTCATGTCCACATTTCCGGCATCTGTTAACTAGGAAGCGAGCAAGAGCACTCGAGAGAGGGTTGAAGGCAGAGGTTGGAGAGTGATCGCTCTTGGGTATCTCGGTCATTTTTGGCCCACCGATCTTTCTTACACGTGATCCTAATTTTCTTATGGTAATATTTACGTTCCTTCTTGTGTATCAATAGGATGCGTATCCTATTGGTGATGAGGCAAAAGACGTGGGTTCTATTTTTGCATGTATGCTATGATTTTCTGTTGCTCGATTCAGAGTTGGGCTTTGCCAGTGGTTGCCGATCAAACTACTTCTAATGTTGGATGGGGTGGATTGAGGTTGAGATAACACCGGAAGGTGGTGCGAAGGAGAAAAACGATGACATTCTCTTATTGCTTTGCGACGATTTCCTGTTAGACAAACGACAACATGTCAAGAGCTGGCATTTTTCGTGAACCAGCCCTAAGTTTCAGAATTGAACTTACAGATAGTAAGACGGGATACATAATCGCGGCTGAGCTGAAGGGTTTCTTAATTCATAAAGGAACCGCTGCCGCGTGCCTCCCGGCGTTCGGGTCCCCAGAAGCGTATATGATCCCTGAACCATAGTCGATATAGAGCATAACTGGTGCGGCGATAGCAGTGGATGTTGTGCTTAAGACATGTCCTCGCTTTTTCAATTCTTCTTGCACGCTTGGTGCAACTCTTGTATGGATGCGGAGGCTACCCGCTGACATAAATGCCCGGTTTCGATCTGGATCGGAGTCGAAAGAATTTTCCATATGGTATGTGTTAAACCGGAGAGCGGTCACCGCTTGCTTGGGAAGCATGCCGAACTCGATGTGATTGAGCAACACATTCAGTGTGGTCTGGTCTTGGAGGTCACCTCCTGCCACGCTGATAGCTAATACTGGTTTGCCGTCCTTCGTAACTATTGTCGGTGTCAGTGTGATGCGAGGACGTTTGCCCGGTTGGATGCGGTTCGGGTGCCCATATGTGGTGTTGAGACACCGAACCCTGTTGCCCTGTGCGACCCCTGTCTTTGGGTCGGGCTGATTCCCAACCAGGTTGCAACTGGGTGTTGCGGCAACAATGTTTCCCCAGCGATCAGCAACCACGCAAGTAGTGGTATCCGATATTGACGTCCGGGCAGGATTGTCCCCGGCTTCACGCTTATCTCGAATCGGTCGCATGTTATAGGGATCGCCCGGCCGCCTCTCCAATGATGCTTTCTTCATATCGATCAGCGACCTGCGAAGGTCTGTATACTGATCAGATAAGATTGCCTGCAACGGGACATCCACAAAACCAGGATCCCCATAGTAAGTATCGCGGTCTGCATAAGCCAGCTTCATGGCTTCGGTGAGGACGTGAATGTAATCCGCAGAAAGATGTCCCATGTTTTTCAGGTCGAACCCTTCTAGAAGACGTAGGGTCTGACACAGTACGGGTCCTTGGGTCCATGTGTTACACTTGTGTATGACATAGCCTCTGTAACTTACTGAGACCGGGTCTTCCACAATGGTCCTGTGTGCCTCAAGGTCAGCCTTTCGCAAGAAGGCGCCAACTGAGATCCACCATTTTTCCAAGTCGTCGGCGATGTCTCCTTTGTAGAATTGGTCTCGAGCCGCCGTCAGTTTTTGTTCTCGTGTCCCAGTCGCTCTCTGTTCGGCATCTATCATCTTGCGGAAAGTGCCAGCTAAATTATGGTACCAAGATTGAGACCCAGCGTCTAGAATCCTCAAAGTGGGCGCTACTACGTCTTCGAACAGCTTGGTCCCATAAATCTTGACAGCCGTCACGCAAAGATCGACCGCTCCTGGCGTAGGCATGGCTTTATAGTCACCTGTGTCCGGGATGGTATTCTCGTAGAACCAGTCGATGGCTTTCGGATCTAGCGGCGCCCTACCTAGACCACAGAGCACCTTAACCTCTTGTTTATCCGTGTCGTAGATCATGAATGGGATCTCACCGCCTATAGCAAAGGCACCGTAATCTGTCACAGCAAGCGCCAACAACGTGGCGGCTGCAGCGTCGGCCGCATTGCCCCCTTGCTCAAGAACCTCAATACCGGCCGCAACCGCTCCGCTGCCTCCCGCTGCTATTGCGCCCCCTTTGCCGGATGCTTCCCAACCGATTCCAATTGATGTCACAAAGCCGCATGGACACATAATCAAAAACACTTCCCAATCTCTTTTTTATTCTATGACATTTCTTAAAAGGGTTCAATTAGGATGAAAAGCGCGCACATAACAACCTCGTTTCATGTTGACCCTTAGGTTAGATTGATCAATGCTTGAACCCCAATGGACGAGGGCTGAAGAGGACGTTGCACTTAGGTCTCTTTCGACATGATTTTGCTCATTATGTTTCTCTTTGCAGAGTCCTCTGACTTTGAGGTATAATTCATTGGGGGCTTCGAACTCTTTCCATCTCAATTCCCATCTACCTACGGAAGAAAACAATGATCTTTCATATAGAGAGCACTAGAGGATGTGGGAAACATTATTCCGGTATTGGTATCGTGGATTTCAGCGTCTAGATCTCCGCAGGAAGACACGATCCTGTGTACATATGCCACGGACATGGTAATGCTTCGAAAACCATATTCAGCAGTGTTTGCAGACTATCGATCTCATGGGTTTGCATCGCGCCGCAACGCGGAGCATCAAAACGGAAAAAGCTGTCAAGATGATGAGCTTATTATTCCCACACGATTGGAAGATGTCCTCCAAACGGAAACCCAGTCGGAAACAAGACTTCAATTAGGCGTATGGCATGTTTTCCACCTCCCACTTCAACGTGGGGTTCATGGACCAATTCTTTGATGTCTCTATAACCTGTTATCAAAGGATTTAGGCAAGCGAGTGGAACGTCAAGTTGATAGTCGCCTTTGACACCGTCGGTGTTACTGGATACTTGCCCATGCTCTATATTTAGAAAGGCGAAACCTTCGTCGCTTGAAATTTTGAGCGTGCAGCTCAGATCATGAAGCTCAGAGTGGCAAAGTCTGCGGTAGAGTTCTTTCTCCATCTTTGCCAAGAGTGAAGCAAGATCTGTGACCCGTGCCATTCCTGCTCCGCCACCACGATTTACTCGTATCTCGCCATCGTGCCAGAAAGCAAAACGGGCGAATGGGTGATCAGGATGGATAATGCAGTAGAATTCTTTCAAGCCTTGCTTCTTCGCTCTCTCAACTATAGTATTGAAGATGGCACCGCAAGCCTCGTGGTTTAGAACGCCTATTTCGTGGACGCATGGGCGACCCCAATCCGTCCCAAATGCGAAGTATCCGATCACTTCGCCCTTTCTATCTGTGATGAGATCTAGGTTTACTTCTGGTCCGCCAGGTTTCCAATCCCACACTTCTGACGACCGTATCTCGGCGAGAGTTCTCGTGGCTGTGTTGCTATGATAGATATGGGTGATCTGCTCTAGGTCAGCTTCTCCAAATGACCTAGCTTCATGGGGAAGGTTTTCCGCTGAACCGCCTTGTGAAGGTTTTACGGCCATCTCGGTCTTCATCATGGCGGGCGAATAGCCGTAGTGAGGGTAAAGCCACGGAACCCCCCACAGAATCGTTATGTCAAAGCCCTGAGCCTTCATGTATCTGACAGCATCCCTCATCACGGCTGAGCAGTGACCTTTGCGCTGACAACCTGGATCGGTTGCCACCGGACCAACTATCGCCCCGTTCAGGATTGCTGTTCCGATTCTCAACTGGCGTCTTGCGAGCATCATCATGCTGACGATTTTCCCGTCTATTTCGACTACGCGCAGGTCCCCCTTCTTGAAGTTTGGATCTTCACCGGTTGTAACTCTGATCATCGTACGCTCTATTGTGCACGGCTTGAACGCCTTACTCATCATTTCATAGATTTCTGAGTAGTCTCCCGGCTCTGCAGCTCTAGTGATCATCTCAAATCGAACCTGGGGAAGTTTTCGACCTAGAGAATAAGGTTCCCTCAAGGTTCAAGATACTGAGGGGGGCGCAGCAATGGTTGAGGAGTTGGTTCTGCTCTTCCGGCGGTGCCAGGGAACGCCTCATCCTAGTCACGATGCTTTCGACACCGCCGTTCTTTCCGCCGTGATGTTTCAATATTCCCTCCCAACCCATTCGTTATTCAACCAGATCGCAGGAGATAACTTCATGATAAAGACTATTCCACCATTAAAACTTGATGAACCCCGATTGAGCTCTAACGAGATCGTAAAGCCGCGAATAGTCGCGCAAAGAAGGAAGGAGATCTAACACTAAGCCCATGATACCAAAGCGAAAAGAAAAGGTGGATGAGATGTCAATTGGGAGAAGTATGATAGCCGGCCGTCGGTTCAAAAGTCGGTTCAATTTACTAGGTGCACAATTGTTTGATGTTGTCACGACAACAGCTGATGGCGAGGCGAGGCATTTTCCATTTTTTCCCGCTTCTTTTGCATTAGACTAATATACTCGGCAACGCATTTAATTGTAGCAGTTGGGATTCTTGAGAGAAAGGGTTAGATTGGCGCTAAGTGCGTCTTGCTTTTTCTCTTGATTGTTCTGACTGATAAATCCTTGGGGGTGAACCAGAATGAGTTACGGAAGTGGTAGGAGATATGGTACGAGGCCGAGCTTCAGACCGCGTGGTTTCGGTGCGCAAGCACCTGTCGAGGTTGGGAAGGAATACGAAGCGGACATTGTGGAAATGAGCCGCCGTGGCGACGCGGGTGTGGCAAAGATTCAAGGTTTCGTCATCTTCGTTTCAGGAGCTAAGCAAGGTGAACACGTGAAATTTAGAGTTACGATGGTTGGACGCAGATTTGCGAATGCCGAAAAAGTCTAGTCTTCTCTTGACTACGATGATGGATTTTGAAAGAATCCTGGTGAGGCATCAAGAGGGCGAAGAGCGATTATGCCGAGTTTGAGGCAAGTTGATGAGAACTTGCATAGATTAGAGAGGGAGTCCTGTTTT
>CAZQDW010000133.1:0-5341 GCA_964592315.1 uncultured Candidatus Bathyarchaeia archaeon | reverse complement strand
ATCTGTGCTGATTCATATATGGCTTCGCAGATAGCCTTGGCCTTCATTCCAGTTTCGCCGTCTACTTCGGGCTTCCGCTTCTTTTCAACGGCGTCGAGAAAGTCGTAGCATTCGATGACGACACCCTCTGTGAATCCGTGTGGGAACAAGGCGTTCTTCTTGGCTTCATCCAACTGATCGAGGAACCCCTTTTGCATCTCCGACATCGGCGTGATAATCCTCTTAAGTCCATCTTGGATGATGATCTCAGCGTTCCCGAAAGGACCGTGAAACGCGTCACCGTGGTCGAGAATACAGCCCTTGCTACCGTAATGGACAACGTTAGTGTAGGCATGTCCAGGCGCGGCCATCGTCCAGCTCCAAACGCCGACAACGCCGCTTTTGAAGGTAACGGTTGCAACCCATGTATCCTCTCGATCATCCATGACGATAGCGTCTCCCTTCTTATGAGGCCAATTCTCAAGCTGTTGCACCCTTGCATAGATGGTTTCTGGATCTCCATACAAGTAACGGATAGTATCGCAGAAATGAGCCCCGCTATCCATAACCATGCCTCCTCCTCCTATCCATCTGTCCACTCTCCAGTGCCAAACTCTCTCCACCGAGGGATCTTCCCACTCTGCATGTTGGGAATAAAACAGACGGGGCGTACCCAAAAGCTTCGCCTCGTTGAGGATCCAGTAGGATGTCCGTTGGCTGAGCCCTCGGCGGATGTTCTCAGCAGTGGCTGCAATTTTCTTGTTGTTCTTCGCCGCTGCGATAATGGCCTTGCTCGCTTTGATCGTAACTCCGAACGGTTTCTCGATCATGACGTTGACGCCAGCGTTCAGGCATTCAATACCTACTGTGTGATGCTCTGAGTGGGGTGTACAGATGTCTGCAACATCAACCATCTCATTAGCTAGCATATCTGAGACCTTAGCGTAGACTCTAGGCTTGAACCCTTGATAACCAGCGGCCTGTTCGGCAAACCGTTTTGCAGATTCAACAACAGGGTCGCACATAGCTACAAATTCAAACTTTTCGGGCTCTTTCCTCTTGATTAATCCGTAAGCTTCAAGATGGCCCTCAGCCATTCCCCCGCATCCGATAATAGCAAGTTTTAATCCACTCTTCCTCATGAGATATCGTCTTCCACTGCGCCAAAGATTCTTGTAAAGAAGTCACTTTATACTTATCAAGCTTTTGTATTTGCCTCCTTTGCTCCTAAAGAGCTCACGTGACAGGTCTTTCGTCTTCATCCCCATGATATATCATGACGCATAGAGGGGCAATCACCTGATTAAACTTCAAAGGTTGGGCGAAGCAGAACGGAGCTTTCATTTTTGAAACGTCGGAAGTAAGGAAAGAACTTATCAAGATGGCTGGATTATGTTTATGCGGAAGGAAAGACGGTATGGAGACCCAGAAGAAGCGTGGAGAATTCTACTTTTCACTGTCCTTACTGGAGTACGAGAGTGATTTACTGAAGCAACCAGGTTATTGTAAGTATTCCGGAGTTTTCTCAAAGATTCTCGAGCTCGTTGATTCCGGTAAGCTCTACAGCCTACACGTAGATGTTATGAGGCCACCGTTGATTCCTAATAGATCGGCTTTCCCGATCGAGCTTATCAGGGGGGTATACGAAGACCTCCACGAAAAGATAATCTTGGACATTCACTTAATGGTGAAACGGCCTGAGTCTCTTGTTCAGGAAATAGACGAGTTCATTCGGCCCCACGAAAGGACGAAGACAACGATGATTATTCAAAGAGAGGCGTACCGCTCAGAAGGAAAGATAATCACTACACTGGAAACTTTGAAAAGCTTGGGTTACAAAGCAGGAATTGGCCTCAATCTGCCGACTCCCTTCGACAGCCTAACAGACGAAACAGTAAGGAACGCAGATGAAGTCTTAGTGATGTCTGTTCCAATGGGTATGGGAGGACAACAGTATGATGACGAAGCAACTGAAAGAATCAGGAAATTGTCAAGGAAGTTCCCTGACAAGCTTATCAGGGTTGATGGCGGAATAAATGACAAGACTATCTTGTCCGCAAAAAGAGCGGGGGCAAAGATATTCGTGATTGGGTCATACGTTACTATGAGCAGAAGGCCACTGGTCAGACTGGAGAAACTGGAGAGAATAGTTCAAAATTCGTGAACACTTCCGATAAAATATTTAAGCTCATAGATTGAATATTTTACTCACCAACCAAGAGTAAGGAGAGAACGGTATGAAGATAGGTATTCTGACTGTGCTATTCAACGAGTGGGACCTGGAGAAGGTTTTGAAATACGTCTCAGGCCTGGGGTACGAGGCCGTTGAGATTGCGGCGTGGAAAGGCAGCAACCATATTGATATTGATAGGATACTGAAAGGCGGCGCCACAGAATACAAGAAAACCATTGAAAAATACGGGCTCATCATCTCCGGGTTGAGCAACCACCTTGAAGGACAACTTGTGCTTGGTCCCCTAGATTCATCAACTGACGACTGGTACAAGGGTTCACCCGATCAGAAAGTGAAGTACGGAACAGAACGGATGAAGAAGACGGTCGAGGCGGCAGCGGCGCTTGACGTACCAGTAGTAAATGGATTCATCGGCGCGCCGAACTGGGGATCCTGGTACATATTTCCACCAGCCTACGAGAAGACGTTTGAAGAAGGCTTTGAGCTGTTCGCTGAGCGTTGGGGCGAAATTCTGGATGTCTTTGCAGCTCATGGAATAAAGTTTGCTCATGAAGTGCACCCGCAAGAGCAAGCGTACAACATTGAGACCGCTGAACAAGCGATTAAGGCGGTAAACGGAAAGAAAGAGTTCGGCTTCAACTTTGATCCAAGCCACTTAGTATGGCAGGGGATTGATCCGGTCGTCTTCATCAAGAAGTTGGGAGATAGAATCTACCATTCACATGCAAAGGATGCAGAGTTGGTGAAGGAGAACCTCCCAACATCCGGTCATGTCCCAACCGGAGCCTGGGGAAGACCAACCCGGGGCTTCAGGTTTAGAGTTGTGGGGTGGGGCGACGTGGAATGGAAGAGGGTCATGACCGCCCTGCTGGAGGTCGGATACGATTATGTACTAAGCTACGAGCATGAAGACCCCGTTATGAGCCGAGAAGATGGCTGCGAGAAGTGCATCGCATTCCTAAAGCCTCTGATCATAAAGGCTCCTTTAGAGAAGGTTTGGTGGTAGAAATGTCCGAGAAAGAAGTCGGATTCGTGCGAATGGGAAAAGTCGAAGAGGTCGCAAAAGAGGTAAAAGAGATCGGCGTAGGGATGATTGGCTACTCGTTCATGGGCAAAGCGCACACAAATGCTTACATAAAAATGCCGATCTTCTTCTATCCACCTCCTGCCAAACCGAAGCTAGTCGCCATATGTGGCCGAACAGAAAAGGCCGTATCCGAGGCGGCTAAGAGATATGGATACAAGAAATACTACATGGAGTGGCAGGATCTTGTTAAGGATGACGAGATTGAACTAGTGGATAACGGGCTCCCCAACAATATGCACGCAGCTCCATCGATCGCAGCTGCTGAGGCGGGGAAACACGTTTTCTGTGAGAAGCCCTTGGCTATGAACACCAACGAAGCCAAGAAGATGTACGGGGCCGTCGAGAAGGCTGGCGTAAAACATATGGTAGGCTTCAACTATCGCTTTGTGCCAGCCATAGCATTAGCCAAAGAGCTTATCGATGAAGGATACCTAGGTAAGATTTTGCAGTATAGGGCGGTTTACCTTCAAGAATGGATTATGGACCCAAATTTCCCACTTGTCTGGCGCTTAAGAAAGAATATCGCAGCCTCAGGTGCCTTAGGAGATCTAGGTGCACACATTCTGGACCTAGCTAGGTTTCTCCTAGGAGACATCGGATCCGTCTGCGGGATGACCCAAACGTTCATTGAGGAACGCCCGCTGCCTGAGGACCCCGCAAAGAAGGGAAAAGTTGACGTAGACGATGCCTTCATCGCAATGCTAAGGTTTAAGAACGGCGCCATCGGCAGTGTGGAAGCATCTCGTTTCTGCGCCGGGAGGAAAAACTTTCAAAGATTGGAAATTCATGGGGTGGAAGGCTCAATCGAGTTCAACTTGGAAAGGCTCAATGAATTGAACGTTTATTCAAAACGGGATGCGGGTGACAGGATGGGCTTCAGGAATATACTCGTCACGGAGTCGGTTCATCCCTACATTGACCATTGGTGGCCACACGGTCATATAATTGGATGGGAGCATACCTTCATCCACGAAGTGTTTCATCTAGTAGACTGCATCGTAAATGATAAGCCTGTAGGACCCGCAGCAGCAACATTTTATGACGGTCTAAAGTGCCAAGAGATACTTGACGGTATCCTGAAATCCTCTGAGAAAGGTAGATGGGTCACTTTGTCTTCTTGACTCTCCCTTTTTATTTATTCTTTACAGGGCACCTAAAGTCTGATGCTACGCGATTTTAAGTCGAAACGAAAGAGCATGTTGTGCTCGAGGTTGATCATGTGGATTCTTTAAACGATGTAAGGCCGGAGGGAAAGAGGGTTGTCTTTAGGGAGAAGGGTCTGGTTGCAATCGAGAATTTTGATCTAAAACAGCACGAATCCGATCACTTATTGATTAGTACCGTGAGCACACTTATAAGCTCAGGAACGGAAACAGCTTTCTTGATGGCTCTGCCGAATACTCCTGGCGTTTTTCCCCAGTATCCAGGATACTCGAATGCTGGAAACGTGGTTTCCGTTGGGAGTGAGGTTTCAAGGTTTGGAGTTGGAGATAAGGTTGTATCACGAAAGAACCATGCAAGCCACGTAGTTGCATCAGAAGAAGAGGTAATGAAGATCCCGGAAAGTTTGTCCTTTGACGAAGCGTCCTTCTTTGCGCTCGGTTCAATCGCGTTGCAGGGGGTAAGGAAAGCCGATATTGAACTTGGCGAATCGGTAGTGGTGTTAGGTCAAGGGTTGGTAGGTGTTCTGGCGCTTCAACTCGCGAAGCTAAACGGAGGTTTCCCAGTAATAGGGATAGACCTCTATGATTACCGGCTTAACATATCTTCAAAGTGTGGTGCGGATTACACTTTCAATCCTTTGGAGGTTGACCGAGAGAACTCCATAAGGGAAGCTACTGATGGGAAGGGTGCCAATGTCGTGATTGAGGCTACGGGAAACCCGAAGGTCATTCCCACAGCATTCAAACTAGTTAGTGAGTACGGAAGGGTTATAATTCTAGGTAGTCCAAGAGGAGAAAGTGAGGTGAATTTCTACAGCGAAATACACAGGAAGGGAATATTCATCATAGGTGCTCACAACAGAACAAGACCTCATTACGAATCTTCCCATGGATGGTGGACACAAGGTGATGACACCT
>CAZQDW010000132.1:2619-5351 GCA_964592315.1 uncultured Candidatus Bathyarchaeia archaeon | reverse complement strand
AATCATGAGCTTGGAAAGATTAGAGGTATTGAGCCATTTGCGACACCGCCATACACCAAACGCACCTATTACGAGTATAGGGTCAGATTTAACCCTAACGAACTTAACGGAATCTCTAGGGACAAGTTAGTGGAGGCGTTGCAGGCTGAAGGAGCAAAAGTTGCGGCTGAACGGTATCCACTACTTCATCTACAACCCGTCTTCCAAGAACGAAACATATACGGTAAAGGATGCCCCTTCGACTGTCCGCATGTCAAGAGGAAGATATTCTATGAGAAGGGAGACTTGCCAGTGACAGAAAGTGTGCAGGAAAACATACTTCGAGTTCCAACCTTTCCCAACGCTGAGAAACCTTTGCTGGACCAGTACGTGGATGCATTCAGAAAGGTCGCTGAGAATGTTGACGAACTCCTGCATTAACAGAGCAGATTTCACTATTGAACGAGAGGAAAGCGAAGTATTCATCCTTTCAGCGAGAGATAAGGTCTGAGGCTGTTTCCCTTCCTTTCTTCATCACCTCACCCTCATCGAGGGTCCTAACTTCTCTATTCTCCATCAATATCCTTCCGTCCACGATCGTTGTGTCCACATCGCCTCCGCGAGCAGAGTAGACAAGGCTAGCGTAAGGATCATGCGTAGGGGTTAGATGAGGCTTCTCCATATCTATGAGGATAAAATCGGCCCTTTTGCCAACCTCCAAAGAGCCAACAGACTTATCGATCCCTAGAGCTTTAGCTCCATCTATTGTAGCCATCTCTACAATCTTTCTGGCCGGCAGAACTCTCGGATCCATGTAGAATGCCTTTTGCAGGAGGGCGGCGAACTTCATCGTCTCAAACATATCGAGACTATTGTTGCTGGCGGGACCATCTGTACCCAAGCCAACTACTAGCCCGGCCTCCAGAAACTCTTTGACTCTGGGTGTTCCTGATGCGAGCTTCATGTCGGCAACCGGGTTGTATGCAACCTTTACACCACGGCTGGCCAATACTGCAATGTCCTCCTGAGATATGTGAATGCAGTGAGCTGCGAGAACATCCCCGTCCAAGAATCCAGCATCGCTTAAGAGTTCAACTTCTCCATGTCCGTACAGGTCCCTAACTAGCCTTGAGCCATCCTTAGACTCGGCCAAGTGTATGTGAATCCCGACCTCTAAGGAGGAGGCTGCTTCACGCACTTTTTTGAGGAGGTCTAGGCTGCATGTGTACGCTGTGTGCGGACCGATCTGTGTCGTTACCCTTCCGTCAGCGTAGCCATGATACTTCTCGGCTATTCTGATGGCATCTTCGAGCATCTTCACACCTTTTCGAGGGTCCCCAGCCTCGAGTATTCCTGGTGCTAAAACGGCTCTCAAACCTGATTCCTTAACGGCTTTTGCGACCATGTCCTCGTGAAAGTACATGTCAGAGAAGCATGTTGTACCGTTTTCGATCATCTCAAGGCAACTTAGTAACGCACCGTGATAGACATCCGTCGGCTTAAGCTTAGCTTCTAGCGGCCATATTGTCTCCTTTAACCACTTGCCCAGTTCTTGATCCTCGGCGACGCCTCGAAGAATCGACATTGCAGCATGAGTGTGACAATTCACGAAGCCCGGCATGGCTACTTTTCCATGTCCTTCTAAGACCCTATCAGCCTCAAAATCAGGCGCATCGCTTTCTTTCCCCACGTAGGTGATTAGGTGATCTTTGATCGCTATCAACCCCGGACTTATGACTCTCCTCTCGGTCATCGGAAGGATCAGGCATCCCTCAATTACAATGTCAGCCTCCAAAGGAAACACTCTCCAGCAGTTCTTCCCACAAATTCATCTTCATCTTAACTACTAGAAATATGTGACTTGGAATTTGTGGACGCATGGACATGTGGAAGTTGCGGTTCGAGGATATCAGGTAGAAGGAGTTCAAAATTCCCCCAGCCTTTGCATGAAAGTTGACTTCGAATTTCCACCAATACTCTTCCGAAATCACCGGATATCGCATGCTTGCCTCAAGCGATTTTCAAAAGATCATTTAAACTGGTGATGACGAAGTCGGGATTGTGTAATCTTAGTCTCCAGATAGGTTGATAGGCTTCGGTTCTATCGACAGCTATTGCGCACACCCCTGCTCTCTTCGCAGCAATCATGTCTTCTTCCATATCTCCAACGTAGGCAGAATTTCTCGAGTCCGCGTTCAGTTTTGATAACGTAGTGAGAATTGGTTTTGGTGATGGCTTCTGCTCGTCACAATCGTTCTGGCCCGTTATTGCGTCGAAGTATGTTAGTATTTCGAACCGATTGAGATGTTCCATAAGAAACTTGTTCGGTATGTTTGACGAAATGCCCAATCTCATGCTTCTATTTTTGAGTTCAGAAAGCACATTCTTAACTTCGGGGAACAGCTTTATCAAATCTTGATAGACTGGGTATCGTTCACGGTATTCTCTTTCTACAGTGTCAATCATCTCTTTAGGTATCCCATTCGATCTATGGAAGTCTAAGACGGGCAGTTTAAACTTCGCTTTGAACTCTTCTATCGATGAAAATGGATTGTATCCATAGAATAGATAAGCATCATTATTCGCTTGATATACTGTAAGGAGATCATCAATCAGGACACCGCTTACATCGAAAATGAAAGTATTTATCTTTCCCATGGACTTTCCTTCAGAGACACCGAATTTAAACCTTTATCTAAGGTGAACTGCTAGGAATTGAACTGTCAGGCGGACTTAAGCGTCTGAGTCAATTG
>CAZQDW010000132.1:0-2609 GCA_964592315.1 uncultured Candidatus Bathyarchaeia archaeon | reverse complement strand
GTATCAGAGCGTGGACATGGATGGAATACGGACGCGAAAAGGCGGATCAGATCCTTCGAGTATTGAAAGGCAATTTCTCTATCCCGAACCTTTCAGAAATAACTAACGACCCCTTCAAAGTTCTGGTCAGAACCGTGATCAGCCAGTCAACGGCCGAGCTCAATACCAGAAGAGCCTATGTAAACCTTTCCGGCAGATTTTCGATAACGCCCAGAAACCTTGCTGAGGCACCCGTTCAAGAGATAGAGGATGCCTTAAAGGTTGCAGGGCTATATCGAAACAAGTCGAGAATAATCAAAGACCTCTCAAAGGTAGTCCTTGAAAAATACGGAGGTACGCTTGACTTCATATTTTCGTTGCCCCTGGAAGAGGCCCGTGAGAGACTTATGAGCCTTCCAGGCATCGGACCCAAAACTGCCGACATCGTTCTCTTATTCTGCGCTAAGAGGCCGACGCTGCCCGTGGATACCCATGTTAACCGTGTTTCAGAAAGGCTGGGCCTGGCGCCAGAAGACGGAAGGTACGAGGAGGTCAGAAAAAGTCTTCAAACACTCTATCAGCCTGAGGATTACTTCATGGTACATATGCTCCTGATAGCGCATGGACGGAAGTACTGCCGAGCCTTGAAGCCTATGTGCGACACATGTCCAGTTAGAGACCTATGCTCCTCAGCCTCTACCTTCTTGTCTTTGAGACATATTCCCTCTGGCTAGAAAATCTTCACGAGACGATTTCCTTTCCGCTCTTGTCCAGTCTGATCTGCCCAACACGGATAATCTTGGCTCTTTCACTTATAGATGTATAAACCTTGACAATTCGCTTCTCTAAATTGATCGAGCATAGGATGCCGATCCCCAGAAATTTCTCTTTCTCATCTTCAAGCCCTACTATTCGGTTCCTTGCGTCTTCCACTATCACTGAAGCATTCGGTTCGTCATACCAGATCGGCGATGCCTGTGGAAAATTTCTATCGATGCCTTTCTCGCTTGAACCGAACGCATCCATGGTCTCAATGTTGGTTCCCTTTATTTCAATCCAGCTAAGAGGATAACACTGGAACCTCGCGTCCTTCAGATGTTTTCTGTAGGCCAGTTCACGCAAGGCCTTCCTTGTCTCATGACTCCGTTTCCTAACAGTTTTGGGAGACTCAACAACGAAAATTCGAAAGCCCCGTAAAGCATCAAGAAGAGGCTTCAGCTCATCACCCTCTTGGATGGCGATGATAGCAGTCGGCGCGAAGAGCCTAACTATCTCATTCTTGTGGTTTATCGCCTCTTCCGCTTCAACCCATCCGTCTGTGTTGATGATTAGGAAATCTATATTCATCTCATTGCTTTCCTTCTTCAGAGTTTTCAATGCGTTCAAAGAGGCGTTGAAAGCCTTGGATGGAGTTGTAGCTCCTACGAAAACTATGTTTTCAGCCTGAGCACCGTAGAGGTCTACTATTGGTGTTGCGACCCGCGCTAGGCCCACGGTGGTTGGAGGACCCAGGTCAGATTGCCCTAGGTCTCCGTCAATGACTGCCACTTTTCGTTTCTCTTTTAACGCAACGTTGGCTAGAAAAGTGCAAAGGCTTGTCTTGCCTGAATCAACACCGCCTATAACTAGGGTGGAAACAAACCCCTCCGAAGCCAAGATCGCATCCGCAGCATCTTTCCAACAGTCAGGAATAGTGCTTCCATCCATCTCCATAAACGAAGAAGATTCGCCTAGTGTTAACTCAAACGCTGCATTTTTCAGGACCTCGAAAGGTAGGCGTTTCCCATTTCTGACCACAATTTTTGACCCTAGATCAAGATCCGTGCCTAGAACTGTAGCCGAGCCTGAAAGTAGACTAACTGAAGCAGGTCCATCGACAAGCAGAGTTTTGCCTTCTTTTACAGTTTGCCTCATTGAGACTTCCTTCTAGGCCTCGCGGCCTCTTTTCTGGGCTATTCTCAGAGCTGAATCGGCATCACTCAATTTCCTTCCTCTGCTTTTCACCTCAGAATGGCTTGTTCCCTCTTCGCTTACAACTTCTATCTTGACATTCTCAGGTAGAGCCCTTCTCAGCCTTCTTACAAGTTCTTCAGCCAATTTTGGGATTCCATATCCAATCCTCACAGTTTGAGCGTTAGCCGGATTCTCCTTCAAAGATGATAAAATGTTGTCGATGGTTTCCTCTAGGCTTAGCGCTTCATCGGTTTTCAAGACATTTTCATCGCAGAAAACGGCTATTCCAAATGTTCTCCCCGGGTCGACTCCGATGATAACCTCTCGGTAAACCTCCTTTCCGGCGGCTATTCGAAAAGCCTCGTTGACAGCGTTCTTCGGGTCATCATCTTCGTTGAAGACTATTACGCTTGGATGATCGATGAGAGTTTTTTCGTTCAAAGTTGTGATCACTACTCTGGCGGTTCCGGGTATAGTCTCGCCTGGCAACAAGCTTAAGAAGAGTAACTTTCTCTCTTTCAGTTCGTTTACCAGTTTGTAGTATGCTTTTCCTGAAACTGTTGCAACTGCGATCTTTGCTCTCATGGTCTCACATGACAGTCAATTAGGAGGTAACATTAAAATTTAAGCTTTGCATTCGCTCTTACTGTGAGCTACTTGAGGGCTAGAATACCCAC